>JAYTZV010000209.1:0-4197 GCA_043741695.1 Burkholderiales bacterium | reverse complement strand
AACAAGTGCAAGACGGCCTGGATGGGGAGATCTGAGATGCTGCTGATGATCGATAACTATGATTCGTTCACCTACAACCTGGTGCAGTATTTTGGCGAGCTGGGTGAAGACGTACATACGGTGCGTAACGACGAAATAACACTTGACGACATTACGCGATTGAATCCGGCGCGCATTTGTATCTCGCCGGGCCCGTGCACGCCGCATGAAGCGGGTATTTCGATTCCGGTGCTGCAAAAATTCAGCGGGCAGATTCCGATTCTCGGCGTATGCCTCGGCCATCAGGCGATTGGTGCAGCGTTCGGTGGCAAAGTCATCCGCGCACAAGAGGTCATGCATGGCAAGGTCTCGTCGATCACGCACACCGGTGTCGGCGTCTTCAAGGGTTTGCCGAGTCCATATACAGTTACGCGCTATCACTCGCTAGCGATCGAACGCGCGTCGCTGCCATCGTGTCTGGAAATTACGGCATGGACCGACGACGGCGAAATCATGGGTGTGCAACACAAGACCTTCAATCTGCATGGCGTACAGTTTCATCCGGAATCGATTTTGTCCGAGCATGGTCATGCGCTGCTGCAGAATTTTTTGAATACCTAACAGTACACATCAAAGTCCCTATTTGCCCGGAGCCTGCATGCACCTCACGCCGCAACAAGCGCTGCTGCGCTGTATCGACCATCGTGAAATTTTTCACGATGAAATGCTGTCGCTGTTTCGCACCATCATGCAAGGCGAGATGTCGCCGGTGATGATTGCTGCGCTGACGATAGGCCTGCGCGTGAAGAAAGAATCGATCGGTGAAATTGCCGCCGCCGCACAAGTAATGCGTGAGTTTGCGACTAAAGTGACACTGGCCGATACGTCCAACTTGCTCGATATCGTCGGCACCGGTGGCGATGGCGCACATACCTTCAATATTTCAACCGCGTCGATGTTCGTTGCTGCCGCTGCGGGAGCGCGCGTTGCTAAACATGGCGGGCGCAGTGTGTCGTCATCGTCAGGTAGTGCCGACGTGTTGGAATCGCTTGGTGCCAATATCAACCTGACACCGGCGCAAGTAGCGCAGTCAATCGCGCAAACCGGCATCGGCTTTATGTTCGCACCGAACCATCATGCAGCGATGAAACATGCCGCACCTGTGCGCAAGGAACTCGGCGTGCGGACGATTTTCAATATTCTCGGGCCGCTCACCAATCCGGCGGGCGCACCAAATATTTTGATGGGCGTGTTTCATGCCGATCTGGTCGGCATTCAGATTCGCGTGCTGCAGCGGCTTGGTGCACAGCATGCGCTGGTGGTCTGGGGTCGCGATAATATGGATGAAGTGTCGCTCGGTGCAGCAACGATGGTTGGTGAATTAATCAACGGCGAAATTCGCGAATATGAAATTCATCCGGAAGACTTTGGTTTGCAGATGGTCGCTAGCCGTAATCTCAAAGTATCCGGCGCCATTGAGTCGAAGCAGAAAATTTTTGAAGCGCTGAACGATACCCCCGGTCCGGCACGCGACATCGTGGCACTCAATGCTGGTACCGCGCTGTATGCAGCCGGCATCGCCAGCTCGATTGCGGATGGCCTGCAACAAGCACGCGATGTCTTGTCGTCGGGCGCGGCACGCGCCAAGCTTAACCATTTCGTCGCAGTCACTCAGCAACTTGCCAATCACTGATCAATCATGTCCGATATTCTGAAAAAAATTCTCGATGTCAAAGTCGATGAAGTAGCTGCGGCAAAAAAATACCGCGACTTTGCCAGTCTGCGTCGCGAGGTCGAATCCGATCACGAATCACGTCAAACCATGCGCGGTTTCGAGGCCGCACTGCGTACAAAGATCGCAGCGGGTCAGGCTGGCGTCATCGCCGAAGTCAAAAAAGCCTCACCGTCGAAAGGTGTGCTGCGCGCCGACTTTAAACCAGCCGAGATCGCAGCGAGCTACGCGCAATTTGGAGCCGCCTGTTTATCGGTATTGACCGACGTGCAGTTCTTTCAAGGTGCGCCGGCATACATGAAAGAGGCGCGGGCAGCGTGTTCACTGCCGGCACTGCGCAAGGATTTTTTGATCGATCCATATCAGGTCTATGAAGCGCGTTCCTGGGGTGCTGATGCGATTTTGCTGATTGTCGCCGCACTCGATCACGGCTTGATGGCGGAGCTGGAAGCGATCGCGCTTGAGCTCGGCATGAGCGTGCTAGTCGAAGTGCATGACGCCGAAGAATTAACGGCAGCGCTGCGCCTCAAAACTGCTCTGCTTGGCATCAACAACCGCAATCTGCGGACCTTCGAAACCTCGCTGCAAACTACCATCGACCTGCTGCCACGCATCAGTACAGACAAGTTGGTGATCACGGAATCCGGCATCTTGAATGGTGACGATGTGAAGCGCATGCGGGACCATAACGTTAATGCGTTTTTGGTCGGCGAAGCTTTTATGCGTGCGCCCGATCCGGGGTTCGAGCTGCATCGGTTATTTAACTGATTCTGAGTTGGTTATTTAGCGGATCCACCCAACCACGCTTTTCGCAACTTCGTGGCAGCAGCCGGTTTTGGCTGCACCGATAAGTGTAATTGCGGTGTATCGTCAAGCGCCAGCTTGATGTGAAACGTCATCAATTCGTCTCGCCGAAACGCATGCAGCGTGACGGTATCTCCGCCGCGATACCGCCGTAGCAAATCGCCAAGATTACTCGCAGTAATGCGCAAGCTATCCAGCGCGATCAACACATCACCTGCGGACAAACCAGCCCGATGCGCGACACCTTTTTCGAACACGCTGGCGAGTTTGCAATCGTTGCCATCGCGCGTGGTGCGTACATCGAGCGCAACCGTAGCAGACGCCGCCTTGTCCGCAACGCTAATGCCGAACGGTGCCAGCACATCGGCGAAAACTAACTCTCCGGTGCCGCGCACACAGCGATCAAGCAGGCGCTTTAACTTCAATCCGCTGATCTCGTCGAACAACGCATCGACCTCGTCTTCTTTCACGCCGCGACCACCGCGCTCGCTGTAAAAATCACGACCGTATCGATGCCACAATGCGCGCATTACATCGTCCAGTGATTTTTTGCCGCCGGTCTCAGCACGAATGGTCAGGTCAAGGGTTAACGCAACGAGCGAACCCTTGGTGTAATAACTGACGATGGCGTTGGTAGCGTTTTCGTCCTGCCGATAATATTTGGTCCATGCATCGAAGCTCGATTCTGCGACCGACTGCTTCAAGCGCCCTGCACCACGCTGCACTCCGTTGATCGTTTTGCCGAGTAGCTGCAAGTAGGCAGCGTCATCGATTAGACCGCAGCGACGCAAAATCAGATCGTCGTAATAACTGGTGAAGCCTTCGAATAGCCACAGCAGAGGTGTATAGGTTTCACGGTCGAGAACGTACGGTGCGAAGGCTGCAGGCTTGATGCGCTTGACGTTCCAGGTGTGAAAATATTCGTGGCTACACAGGCCGAGAAGACCTCGGTAGCCTTCAGTCATTTCCGCTTTGCCCAGCACTGGCAAATCAGCGCGATTGCAAATCAATGCGGTTGATGCACGGTGCTCGAGTCCGCCATATCCGTCACCAACTGCCAGCGTCATGAAGACATACCGCGCCATCGGTGCACGCTTCGAGACGGGTTCAAACAAGGCGATTTGCGCTTCGCAGATTTTTTTTAGGTCCGCCGATAAACGCGCCAGATCGAGATTCGGTACCTGACCGGTAATCACGATGTCGTGTGGTACATCATGCGCTTTGAACGTGGCCATCTCGAACGTGCCCATCTCAACTGGATGATCGATCAGCTCATCGTAATTGGCGGCGCGATACGTACCGAAACCGTAGCGTTTTGCTTTGAGTTCCTGCAGCGATGTGGCAACACGCCATTGCTTGCATGCTGCTTCCACTGGCTTGACGATATCGACGATGTGCGGGAAATTTTCTTGGCCCACAACGGATAAAAAAACGCTGCTGCCATTAAAGAATCCGTGGGTCTGATCCAGATGCGCGGCCCGAACCGAGAGATCCCATGCATAGACCTGATAGGTCACTTCCAGCGGACCGTTGCAGGCTGCGGACTGCCAGCTGTGTTTGTCGATTTTCTTCAGCCGGATTTTTTTACCCTGTGAGGTCGAACTGATCTGCACGATATGCCGTGCGAATTCACGAATCATGTAACTGCCGGGAATCCATGCCGGTAGCATCAGTTGCTGCCC
>JAYTZV010000208.1:0-11658 GCA_043741695.1 Burkholderiales bacterium | reverse complement strand
AGATCGCCATAATGATTGAAGACCAGTCGCGCTTGCTGGCATTTCAAAATGATGAAGTCGATCTGTTTGAACTGCAGGGACCACTGGCACCGCAGATGCTGGCCAACGGAAAACTGAAACCCGAGATCGCGCAAAAAGGTATTCATCTTTCACGCATCGTCGATCCGGAAACCGCGTACGTCTACTGGAATATGGAAGACCCAATCGTCGGTGGCTATACCAAAGAAAAAATCGCGCTACGGCGGGCAATTGCGATGGCGCACAACGTCGACGAAGAAATCCGCTTGATCTTGAACGGGGAAGCCACTGCATTGCAATATCCGATTCCGCCCGGCGTGGTCGGGCACGATCCCGCATATCGCAGTTCGATTCAATATGATCTGCCTGCCGCGAACGCATTGCTTGACAAGTTTGGTTATAAAAAAGGGAGCGACGGTTTTCGCACGCTGCCAAACGGTCAGCCGTTGACGATCAAATTCACCGCGCGCAACGACAGTACTGGCCAGCAGCAGGCCGAGTTCTGGCGCAGGACATACAACAGCATCGGCATTCGCATGGCAGGGGACATTCGACCTTTTCCAGAAATGATCAAGGCAGAAAAAAGCTGTCAGCTGCAAAGCCGCATGGCGGCGTGGATTGCCGATTATCCCGATGGGGACAATTTCATGCAGCTGTATTTCGGTCCCAACAAAGGTCAGAACAATAATGGCTGCGTATCGATTCCCGAGTACGACGCCTTGTATCGCGCCTCGCAAAAGCTGCCGGATGGCCCAGAGCGCGACCTGCTTTATCACAAGATGACGCGCATCATGGAGCTGTATTCAGCGCAGCGTATGACCTTCGCCCGCAACCGCAATATGGTATCGCAACCGCGTGTGATCGGTTTCAAGAAGCATCCGATTTTGCACGCGGAATGGCTGTATTTTGATATCGAAAAACGGCAAAAAAAATGAAGAAGGAATCAAAATGACTTCCTATCTGCTACGCCGACTCTGGCAAATGCTGCCCACCATGCTCGGCGTTATTCTGCTGGTGTTCATCCTGTTTAACTGGGTTGGCGGCGACCCGGCGTATATCCTCGCTGGCAAGATGTCGAACAAAGAGCAGATCGCCAATATTCGTACCCAGCTCGGCATCGATCAGCCGTTTTATATCCAGCTGTGGATTTTCATCAAACAAATCGTGACCTTCGATTTCGGTAGCAGCTGGAGTACTGGCGAAACCGTCTCGCACGTAATTAGCTCGCGTCTCGGACCATCGCTGACGATCTTGATTCCATTGACGATTCTGGAAACGCTGATTGCCGTTGGCCTTGCATTGGCGATTGCGTTTGTGCGCGGCTCTTCCACCGATCGCGCGGTGATGGTGGCGTGCACGGTGGGCATGTCAATTAGCATCCTGGTCTACATCATCGTGTTCCAGTATTTTTTCGCGTACAAGCTCGGGTTGTTTCCGGTGCAGGGGTGGGGCGACAATTTTTTCGATAATCTGTTTCGGTATGCGCTGCTGCCAATTTTGATTGGTCTTGCCGTCAGCGTTGCACCGAGCTTGCGCTTGTTCCGCACCTTTGTGCTCGACGAAGTCAATCAGGATTACGTGCGCACCGCGCGCGCAAAAGGTGTTTCGGAGCGACGCATCTTATGGGTGCATGTGCTGCGTAATGCAGCGATCCCTATTTTGACTTACGTGATGTCGAACCTGCCTGCATTGCTGATCGGTGCATTTTTGATCGAGCGATTTTTTTCCATTCCGGGCATCGGCCGAGAAGTGATTCTGGCGGTCGAGCGCAGTGATTTTCCGGTGATCAAAGCCATCACCGTCTATGTCGCGGCAGCCACCATGTTTTTCAATTTGCTGACCGACCTGCTGTATCAGGCTGTCGATCCGCGTGTGCAATTGAAGTAGGGAAGCATTCATGACATCAGCAACGGCGCAATATTCACCCGGACTGTGGGCACTGGCCTGGCGGCGCTTGCGTACCGATCGGGTGGCGATGATTGCGCTCGCTATTGTGGCGGCTTATCTGGTCACGCTGCTGCTGTCTGCAACGGGTCTGGTGGCATCGGACTGGGCGGATGAAGTGGGCGTCAATTACGCGCCACCGGGGTTTGTCGGTGCGCAGTCGGAAGCCGAGCGCGGTGCAGCACCTGCTGCCGTGCGTGAAGAAACGCCACCGGAAAATCCACTTGATCCGTTGAAGGATATTTTGCGTGAACTGCGCACGCAAAACTCATCCGCTGCTGTTACCGTCAACGACTACGGTATCGCCGATCCAATCGGAAAAGAGCTCGCTGAGGTACGCGCTGCGTTAGCAAAAACCGGTAGCAAAGCCGCACTGGTGCGTAAAGAAACGCTGCCATTCGGTGGTGACAAGTGGGGTCACGATATCGTAAAAAAGACCATCAAGGGTGCCGAGACCTCGATCGTGGTCGGGCTGGTCGCGGCTGTGCTGGCGACTTTTCTAGGCACGATTTTTGGCGCGATCTCCGGCTACTTCGGCGGCAAAATTGATGACCTGTTCAACTGGTTTTACAGCATTTTTACTTCGGTGCCGTATCTGCTGCTGGTGCTCGCGGTCGCCGCCGTGTTGCAGCAAAAAGGCGTGCTGACGATCGTCTTGATTCTCGGGCTAACCGGCTGGACTGGCACTTATCGCTTGATCCGCGCGGAATACCTGAAGCACAAGACCCGCGAATACGTGTGGGCAGCCGACGCGATCGGTGCCTCGCATTTACGTCGGATGTTTGCGCATATTTTTCCTAATGTGAGTCACGTCGCGTTGGTGCAGGTTTCGATCCTGGTGGTCGGCTTTATCAAATCCGAAGTAATTTTGAGCTTCCTGGGTTTTGGCGTGCCGGTCGGCACGGTGTCGTGGGGCAGCATGTTGAATGAAGCGCAGAACGAACTGATCCTCGGCAAGTGGTGGCAATTGGTAGCGGCCAGTGTGGCGATGGCACTATTGGTGACCGCGTTTTCGCTGTTTACTGATGCGCTGCGTGATGCGCTTGACCCGAAGCTGAAATAGGAAAGCGCGATGACCTCATCAACTCCACCCGTAATTTCACCAGCATCATCGACCTTGTTGTCGGTACAAAATTTGCGCGTCGGTTTTCGTACCGATAAAACTCACAGTGTTGATGCTGTTAAGGGCATCTCGTTTTCTATTCCATCTAACACCACGGTTGCACTGGTCGGCGAATCCGGTAGTGGCAAGTCGGTCAGTGCGCTGGCTGTGATGGGGTTACTGTCGACCGATAGCGCGGTGATTGATGCAGCGAGCCGTATCGAATTCGAAGGCCGCAATTTGCTGGGGCTCTCGCTCCACGAGCGTCGCGCGCTGTGCGGCAAAGATATTTCGATGATTTTTCAGGAGCCGATGACGTCGTTGAACCCGGTCTTCACGGTCGGTTTTCAAATCGCTGAGGTGCTGAAGCTGCACATGGGAATGGATAGCAAGGCGGCGCGCCAACGCACGCTCGCCTTGCTGGCCGAGGTCGGTATTCCGACACCCGAGACGCGCATCGATGCGTATCCGAGTCAGCTTTCTGGTGGCCAGCAGCAGCGCGTAATGATCGCGATGGCGATCGCGTGTGAGCCCAAACTGTTGATTGCCGATGAGCCGACCACCGCACTCGATGTGACGATTCAAAAGCAGATCATCGATCTGCTCGATGACCTGCGCAAACGGCGGCAGATGTCGGTGCTGTTCATTACGCATGACCTCGCGCTGGTGGGTGAGATTGCGGATGCAGTCATTGTGATGCGCAACGGTGAGATTCGTGAACAAGGTTCGACGCAACAAATTTTCGACGCGCCGCAAGATCCGTACACCAAGGCGTTACTGCAATGTCGACCGTCACTCGATGCGCGACCGATGCGCTTGCCGGTCATTGCCGATTATATGGACGGCGATGGCACACCGCCCGACTTGACCGAACAACGCACGCGGGGCTTGAACGGCTCGGAAGACATCGTGCTTGATGTGCGCAATCTTGGTAAAAGTTTTTACAGCAGAGCGGGTCTGTTTGGCCGGTCTGAATTCAAGGCGGTCAAGGATGTTTCGTTTAAACTGGCGCGCGGCAAGACACTCGGCGTGGTCGGGGAATCAGGCTCGGGCAAGACCACGGTTGGTTTGACATTACTGCGCTTGCATCAGGCGACTTCAGGCCAGGCGCTGTTCGACGGCAAAGATATTCTGGCGATGTCGACCACGGAATTCATGGCCTACAAGCGGCGCATTCAAATCATCTTTCAAAATCCGTATGCATCACTGAACCCACGCTTTACGGTTGGCCAGATTTTGCTGGAGCCGATGCGCATTCATGCGATCGGAAGCGACGATGCCGAGCGTAGTGATCGGGCATTGAGCCTGCTGAAAAAAGTCGGATTGCCGGAAGCCGCATTCCATCGCTACCCGCATGAATTTTCGGGGGGGCAGCGTCAACGTATCGCGATTGCGCGCTGCCTGACGATGCAGCCTGAAGTGCTGGTGTGCGATGAATCGGTTAGTGCACTCGATGTGTCAGTACAGGCGCAGGTACTCAATTTGCTGCAGGATTTGCAGGAAGAATTTAGCCTTAGCTATATGTTTATTTCACATGACCTGGCGGTGGTGAAATACATCGCCGATCAGGTGATGGTGATGCATCAGGGCAGCGTGGTAGAGATGGCGAATTCGGATGAACTGTATCGCAATCCGCAACATGCCTACACGCGCACATTACTAAGTGCGATTCCAAAAGGATTGACGCATCGCACCTGATGGCGCAATTCCCAGGTGACGTTTAGTTGTTTGACGCAATAGTTTGATGGCGCAACGCGGCCATCGCGCGGTCGCTTTCTATCAGCGCCTGGCGGGCATCGCGAATCGTCGATTTGTCGAGTACCTTTTTTGCAGCCGGCAGATTACGGTGCGCCCATGCAGTCTCGCGTACCTGACCGCGGTCAAAGGAGGCGGTTAAATCCTTCTTGAGCTGCGCCGATGGAGAAGCTGATGGTGTTCCATCTATGCTGATGACGCCAAGTGAGACACCATCGCCGCAAGAGGTATTGGAATAGGCGATCATGCCGTCGGCATCCACGCATTTCGTGATGTCGGCATGGGCCAGTGATGCGATCGATAGTGACAAGATCGCTGCGACTATGGTGGATGTTGATAATTGAATAGTGCGTGTGAACATATTTTCCTGGTGACTGCAAGCCGACCAGATTATTGATGCGGCGCATTACTGTCGCCACGTTGCTGCAGGTCATAGATTGCTATTTTTGTCACAAAAGTTCTGTTCGGCATCGCACGCAATAAACAAATTTTTTTACCACGGCAAAGCGATGTTGATCAGTATGGCGGCCCGCCTGGCAGGGAGTTGGAAAGAAATGTGGCGGACGCGTAGGGAGCGGTACAGTGCGGTAGAACTGGTGAGGCCATTGCTGAGTGGTGCGAACGGTATCGACTGCCAGTACGTGAATGGCAGTAATCACAGGTGGCCCGCTGTGCTTACACTAGCGCACTGTTTTGACGATATGACCCGAACGCATACAGAATGTCAGCGCCTGCTTTCGGCGAATCAACTTCGGTCTCAGCGGCTATCTGCTATTTGAATAAATTAAACAGCGCGTTGGTCAGAAAACTCAGGCCGATAACGACAACGGGAATCCCCGCAATCAGGATAGTGCCGTAAATCAGATTTTCGTAGCGCCCCGGAAGGTGGACGCGATTCGGTGGCCGATGGTCGAAAAGGTGCAGTCTCATGGTTTTGCTCCGGTTATTTTCGATGGTGCTTTTTCAGTATAGGAAGGATTGCAGAAGGTGCAATTTAATTTCTCGTGTCCGATGTCGGTGTTGGCCAACGCCATCCGACACGGCATGCCAGAAGTGGATGGAGTGCCTTGCGAACGGCGTTTTTACCTGCCAGAAATCGCTGAAAACCTCTGCGCCGAACGCTGCGATAAAATGAGAGGACTCAAAGCCAAGCAGCGCTGCCATGTACCTTGAAACACTGCGCTTCCAACTACACAACGCTGCGATGATGTGGGCGGTCACCCTATTAGTCTTGCTGGAAGACGACGCGGCGATGCTGGCATTTATGCTGTCGTAGAAGTCGACAACGGGCTCGTCGCTAGTCCCGTTGAAAATTGCGTTGCATCGCGGCGAACAAGTACGGTGCTGCGCCGTGATGGAGAACGCACTGCAATCTTTGCATTGGTGACTGGGGTATTTTGTAGCGACGCGCGGCGATAACAGATTCGTTTTTCATGGAGCAGCAACGTAATGCATAGTCAAACAACGCCACTGATTCTGGCGGCAAATATCGGCATCATGCTGTTTTTTACGATCGCAGTCGCGCCGACGATCTTTACAGTGTTACCCGCGGAATGGGCCGCGAAATATGTGCGCGCATTTTTTCCAAAATATTACGCGGTGCTTGGCATAACCTCCGCCGTGGCAGCTGCCTTCGAAACCACACTGAGCTGCCGTTTGTTGTTGGCCGGCTGTGCACTCTTTTTTTTCGTCAGCCAGTGGGTGATCACACCCGCTGTGAACCGTGCCCGCGATGCGGGCCGCGAGCAGTCTTTTAAGCTGTTACATCGCTTGAGTGTACTGATCAACCTCGTGCAGTTGCTCATCTTTATCTGGGTCTTGTATGCCGACCTAAAGGCAGTCTGACATGGCGCGTGAGAATCCATTAAGCGACGATCTCCCTACCGAAGCAGCCGCGCCAGCCTGCGCTTCGCTGCAAGTCATGTACGATGGCTCATGCCCACTTTGCCGACGTGAAGTCGGTGTCTATCGCGACCTGACGCCAACTGCGCCGATCCAGTGGGTCGATGTGAGTGATATGAACCATGCATTACCTATGGGTCCAGATCGTGTGGCACTGATGGCGCGTTTTCATGTACGCACTGCTGATGGTGTGTTGTTGAGTGGGGCAGCCGCCTTTGTTGCGCTTTGGTTGACGCTCCCCGGCTGGCGTTGGCTCGGTCGATTCGGCACATTGCCTGGCGTGACGCCGGTTCTCGAAATGATGTATCGCAGCTTCCTTCACGTACGCCCGCTGATGCAGTGGATGGCACGGCGGCTTGAGCGCACCAGCTAGCGAGTCAATTAGCACATCCGTTTTCAGATGCACAAGCTGGCTCGTGCATGGCCGCGTTCTTTGCGAGTCTCAAGCAGTGAGTTGTTCCGGTGCTTCATGCAGTCGATACAAATTTTTCCCCTCACGCTTTGCGGTGTACAGCGCCGCATCGGCTTTTCGAAAAAACGCGTCAGCGTCGTCGATCAGGCCATCTGCAATTGCCACGCCAATTCTGGTTGTAATCGTGTGCTCTACTCCGTCAAGTGTAAAAGGGCGCTGCATTACCTCAATGATTTTCGCTGGTACCAGACGCGCGGCTTCCGGCTGATCCAGTCCTTCGGTGACGGCGACAAACTCGTCGCCCGCCAGTCGCGCCAGCATATCGGTTTGGCGCATACATCAATGTACCCGCACGCCGAATTGTTTGAGCAACGCGTCGCCACCGGCATGCCCTGGCGTGTCGCTGACTTGCTTGAAGCCGTCAATATCGAGATACAGGCATCCCACTTTCGTGCCGTTGCGGTGGCCGCGTGCAATCGCGTCGGCGAGACGATCGTAAAGATAATTTCGGTTTGGCAAGCCGGTCAGTGAGTCGATACGCGCAAGTCGCGACAAGGTTTGTTGCGCAACGCCGAGTTCCTCATTGAAGTGACGCAGATGACTCTCGTTTACGGCCAATTTGCGGTAACTGCGCAAAGCAAAATTCGCGCTGAAAAAAAATACTGCAGTGATCACGATCAAACCGACCGCTCCCGCTACGGGATTATCGTACAAGCTTTCGGTCCACGATTTGCTCGACATACCAACCGAAACGGCAAGCGGAAAGTTTTTCAGCGTTTTGTAGGAGTAGATACGGGTGTCATTATCGACCACGCTAGTGGATTGATAGCTCCCGCTTGGGGTAGTTTTCAGGTGAGTGCACAAGGGCGAATTCAATAAACTCATCGCAAAGGTTTCGTCAAACCGTGGGACTCGTGCAATCACTCTGCCAGCGGTAAGTACTAACGTGATGGAAAGCTGCGGCTGAAAAAGCGCGTTGGCAAAAACATCGGCAAAAATTTTTGCACCAACCGGTGCTGCAACGACACCGATAAATTCGCCCGATGCTGAAGTGACGCGGCGGCTCAAATAGAAAACACGTTTTTTTGACAGCTTACCGACGCCCGGTTCCCCAACAAACAAGCCGATATCAGTGCTCTGTGCATGTGCGCAAAAATAAGGGCGGTCGACATACGAAATGCCACTGACCGGCAAGTTGTTAGAGGCGGCAACGCCACGACCCTGCGCATCGATGAAAAATACCCAAAAATCGGCATCCGCGAGGCGACTTGCGCCAGCAAGTGCTTTCTTGATTGCTTGCGGAGAATGTTCTGATGCGTTGTCCAGTGTTTTTATCGCCTCCGCAGTATTGGCGAGTGAGAAATCGATTAGTCGTAAGGTGCCGACCGCATGCGCACTCATCGCTTGTACAAAATTTTTTGTCTGTTTCTCTACCGCTGTTTTCTCGATGTTGTAAGACGAAAATATCTTCCACAACAATGACAGAACCAACAGTGCGACCGCAATAAAAAGCCAATGATCAATCGTCGTTTGAATACTGCGTAACTTTGGGAATTAGCGTGCGGCAAGGCGCTGGCTCGGTTGCTCTTTTTGAAGCTATACCGCGCAAGTTGCCATTAAGAAAATATCAATAAAATTCGTCGCGCAACCAGTTGTCGGGACGTCCACGGCAGTCGCGTATGGCGCCCTCCTTGAGCGTAATTAGTTTGCAAGCTGTCAGTAATCTCCGTCAGCGATCCCTGACAGCGCCACTGGTTCCCACACCGACATGATTTGAACGATTTCCCCGATACCATTGGGCAACATCATCACACATACTGCAATCACACGAATGCTATCGCACCGCTAACAACCTACAGCGCTAATGGGGACGTGCAATGAAAACGATCGTTGATGAGAAGGTTGCGAGCGTTGCCGCTTTCGGTGGGTGTGATTTGAGGATTGACCTGTTTGATGATCCAGCGGATCGACAAATCGATGTGATCGAGGCAGCCAATCGGGCGCTTGTTTTGCAAGACCAACTTCGTCGGGCGGCGATGGCTGCATTAGAAGCGGACTCCGTACGATTGAACGAGATTGTCACCACGCAGTATCTGCTCGCCAAGGCAGAGCTCAATCTCGCCGAATTCATGGACCTTGTAGTTACCCGCATGGCCCGTCTCACGCCTGCTACTGGTGTCGTCATCGAAATGGTCGAGCGCGACGAAATGGTCTATCGCGCGGGAACCGGCTCGCTGGCGGCCCACGTTGGTCTGCGCTTGAAGCGTGCGGCGAGTCTGTCAGGGCACTGTGTGCACACCCGCGAAGTACTGAATTGTTTTGACTCCGAAACCGACTCCCGCGTTGATAAGGACGCGTGTCGCAAGGTCCATGCACGGTCGATGGTAGTGGCACCCCTGTTTCACGCTGGCCAAGCTGTTGGTGTGCTGAAAATATTATCGGACTGCCCGGGAAGCTTTGGCGAGCGCGACCTGCAGACGCTGCAGATCATGGCCGGTTTGCTGGGCGCAGCTATCGGCCATCAGGACGCGTTTGAAAGTAACCGGCTGCGTCTTGAAGAACAGTCTGTCGCCATGTTAACGATGGAGAATGAAATGATTCATCGCCGCCAAGTAGAAGAGGCGGCGCGCGGCAATGCGTTACGCACCCGACAGATTATCGAGGGTTCGCATGATCCCTTTATTGCGATGAATGTCGACGGCATGATTACTGAATGGAACGCCGCCGCCAGTAATACCTTTGGCTGGACGCGCAGTCAGGTCATCGGACAGCGTCTGGACGAGATCATTATTCCGCTGCGTTTTCGTGAGGCGCATCGGGCCGGCATGCAGAGATTCATGGCCAACGCCTCGGCCACCATTCTCGACAAGCGCATCGAGCTGACTTCGCTCAGGCAGACTGGTGAAGAGTTTCCGGTAGAGATCACTCTTCGGCACATGCGGCACGACGGTGTCTCGGAATTTTGCGCCTTTGCGCGCGACATTACCGAACGGCGTGCTGTTGAAAAGCACCTGAAATTTCTCGCGCACAACGATCCACTGACTGGCCTGCCCAACCGCAGTTTGCTGCAGGACCGTCTGGCGGAAGCGATCAAGCGGTCAGGTCGCGCGAAGACCTTGCTGGCGGTGATGTTCCTCGACGTTGATCACTTGAAAAGCATCAACGACCATTACGGGCACGGCGTCGGTGACGCGGTATTGCAGGAATTCGCCCGCCGCATGAGCGATTCGGTACGTGCCACCGATACCGTTGCGCGCTTGGGCGGCGACGAATTCATCATCTTGATGGAAGAATTAAACAGTGATGAGGATGCTGAAAAAATCGCCCGTAAAATCCACCAGCGAATGTCAGCACCTTTTGTCGACGATAGCCAGCACAGCATTGCTGTGACAACCAGCATCGGTCTGGCAACGTGCACTGCTGGCACCATCACAGCGACTGCATTATTGAAAGCGGCAGACGATGCGCTTTACCGTGCGAAGCAGGCCGGGCGCAACGGAACGCAGCGATAAAAGCGAGACTGAGTTTGAACGCGGGTTATCGGCGAATCCATCCGGCATGTATTGGTCGCGCGAAAATTATCCGGTATAGCTGTTCCGCCAGCGTCGTGACCATGCGCCCGATGCGGCGCCATATCGGGGTTATTGCAGCACACGTCAGCACTGCAATTACGACGGCTCCGAGCATATCGAAGGGAAAATGCACGCCGACAAAAATGCGTGCCCACGACACAATGACGCCGGCAAAAAGTGCTGCGGTACCGCTCCGGATCGCGCCGCCGACCAACAGGGTGAACGCAACACTGGCAAAGACAGTAGCGTGGTCGCTTGGAAAAGAAGAATCTGCTGCGTGGGCTATCCACGTGTGACCGATGCCGACCATAAACGGTCGTGGATGTTGCCAAACCAGGCCAATGAGCTGATTGACGCCGAGGGCGAGAAAGGTGACCAGACACACTTTCATAAGGAGTTCGCGTTGCCTGCTATCACCCCAACACCACATTACAAGCAGCGTCAACGGAATGAGATAGATCAAGCCATCAGCTATGCTGGTGGCGAGATATAGGAGCCATGCCGGTGAGCCGCTTCCGCTGTTGATCTGTAAAAACAGGGCCTGATTGAGATGCTCCAGTGAATTCATCGTTGTGCAGTATGGTGTAGCGAAGATGCACACGATACCTGTTTTGCGCGCGGATGCGCTCTATCCATACCGGGACGCGTGATGTTTTAATTCTAGATCGGTCAGGTAGGCAGTCGCCATCTGCTCTGACAAGTACGCGATTTGGCTGATGCGCCTGGAATTTCATATTCAGTTGCTGCATGGTGATCTTGGTGAAGGTCATGCAGAACTACTTGGCCGATAGGAGTATCAGATATACCCGCAAAAATGCCCTCAAATTTGTTGGATATACATAGATAACCGTAGACGCTCAAAAACAAAAAACCCGCGTCAGCGCTATGCCGGGGGCGGGTTTCTGGACAACACTGGACTTCGTTGTACTTGAAATTGGTGGGATAGGTGGAGT
>JAYTZV010000207.1:0-4220 GCA_043741695.1 Burkholderiales bacterium | reverse complement strand
GAAATACCCGCAGCCAATGCCAGATTCATTTTGGTCGCCCAGCTCCATGCGCCAAAATACACGCCTTCGCGCTGACCGCTATCGCCGCCCTGGGCGATCACTGCGGCCAGCAATGCAGGTGGTAATGCCAGATCGGCTCCAAGCGTCAAGCCAGACAATACGCAGATCGCGCCGAATGCAGTCGCATCACCGGCCGATAAACCATACGCCCAGATGAATCCAGCCACGGCCAGTAGCATTGCACCGAACCAGGCGCGCGCTTCGCCAAAGCGTTTTGCCAGACTCGCCCATAGCGGCATCGATACTGCAGCAGCGACAAAATACAGCACTAAAAATAAACCCGATAAATTGGCCAGTTGCAGTCGGTCTTTGGCGAAAAACAGGAACAAGGTGGCTGGAATTGCGGCGGCAATGCCGTTAATCAGAAACACCGCGAACAGCCAGCGAAACAGCCGATTGCGAAATGGCACCAGCAACTCGCGCACACCGCCGTGCGACCGCACGATGCGGGTCGGCAGCGGCGCATAGCGCGCAAGGCACACAGCCGCGATCACGAGTGCCGCAAGAAACGCCACCGTCAGCCACCACGGCGCACCGATGGCCGGCAGTGCCGCCGCCAGAATCACGCCGATCAAACCGCAACCCTCGCGTGTGGCAGTCAGGCGCGAACGCTCGGATTGCGCCTGCGTCAGCGCGGCTCCCCAACCTTGATGACTGATAGTGGCCATGCTAAAACCCACATACACCACCAGTAACGCGGCCAGAAACCACAACAGCGGCTGCTGCTGCGCAAATGCAGGAGGATGAAACAGCGCGACAAATCCGACTGCCAGCAGCGGCACCGAGGCCAGCACGTAATGGCGATAACCCGCGGCGGTACGCGATCGATCGATCAAGAGGCCGAGCGCTGGATCAAGAAAGGCATCGAACACGCGCGCGATCAGCAGCGCGCTACCAATGAGCGTGAGAGAGAGTCCAAAACGTTCCGCGTACAACTGCGGTACATACACATACACCGGTAGCGCCACCATCGCTAGCGGCATGCCGAACAATCCATACGCCAGCAAGCGTGCCAGCGTCAATCGCAGCATCAGTGCGGCGCGGCGTCGGCCAGCAACGCATCACGCAATTTGCCACCGGTGGTTTTTGGATCGAGCCAGATGGCAAAAAATGCGTGGCCAAATTCAGGATCGGCAATCTCACCGAGCGGTTTGCCGTCCAGATAAAATTTTGCACCGAAGGCCGGCAGGTAGACGCCGGTAATGTGCATGCCCTCGCGCACATTCGGAAAAATCGCTTCCATTTTTGTCAGCCAGGTGGCCCGCTGCGCAGCGCTGCCGACATGCAGTTTGGCCATCTCATCACGACTCGCTTCGGCGATTTTTTTGCCGTCGAGTGCGCGTGCATAGTTCAGATCAAGTGCCAGCGGTGCGGCTGTCGGTGCGGCTGCCTCATAGCCTTTCGGTCCGACCCACAATTGTGCGTCGTAGATTTTCATACCGAAATAGCGGAAGGTGCCGTGACCTGCGAGTCGTGCCCCTGTGATCTCTGCCTGGATCGGTGCCGGTGCTGCCGACCATGCGGGCAGCGCTGCGGATAACGTCAATAACAAGCCCGACAGCATCGACCAAAAACGTTTTGTCATCATATTTTTTCAAGCGTGAATTGAGCGACATTGATACTACCCGCTCGAAAGCCCGCCTCGCAATAGGCAAGATAAAATTCCCACGTACGCAAGAAACGGTCATCAAAGCCCTGCTCTTTTACACGCGGCAATTGTTCCATGAACGCACTGCGCCATTCCGCTAGCGTGCGGGCGTAGTCAAGACCGAAATGGAATTCGTTCAGCACCGACAGACCATGTTCTGCGGCATATTTTTTGAACACTGACGGCGAAGGCAGCATGCCACCCGGGAAAATATACTGCTGAATAAAGTCAGTCCCTTTGCGATACCTCTCGAACAGCGCGTCGTCGATGACGATGGTCTGGATGCAGGCGCGGCCGCCGGTTTTCAGGTTGCGGGCGATGCATTCAAAGTAGCTTGGCCAATACGCTTCGCCGACTGCCTCAAACATTTCGATCGATGCGATGCCGTCGAATTCGCCGCTGGTATCGCGGTAATCCTGCAAGCGCAATTCCACTTGATCGACCACGCCGGCATCGGTCAGTCTCTGCTTGGCAAATTGCAGCTGCTCGGTCGATAGTGTCAGACCGGTGACGCGGGCATTGATGTCGCGTGCGGCGACTTCGGCGAAGCCACCCCAGCCGCAGCCAATTTCCAGAATACGAGCATCGCTTTCGACCTGCAATTCATTGAGAATACGGCGATATTTGGCGGACTGGCCATCCTGCAAACTGTCGACATGGCCTTTCGCGAACAATGCACTCGAATAAGTCATCGACGGGTCGAGCCACAGTTGGTAAAAATCGTTGCCGATATCGTAGTGCGCATGAATATTTTTGCGGCTACCGGACTTGGAATTGCGGTTGAAAAGATGCTTGACCCGATATAGCAAGCTACCCCACCAGGTGCCGTAAATCACCGACTCGACTGCTTCGCGATTGCGTGTGAACAGTTCAATCAGCGAGGGCAGATTATCGGTAGTCCAGTGACCATCAATAAAGGTTTCGGCAAAGCCGATGTCGCCGGATTTGAGCGCGGCGTTGCAGACATCCCAGTCGTGGAGCTTCATCGTCACCGGCAATGACGTATCGCCAAAGCGCGCACTCTGCCCATCCGGAAATTCCATCACGATTGCACCGTGTTCGATGCGTCGAAGTAGCTGCAACACAAACTGTACTTGCGACGGAAAGCCATCGGTGTTGAGTTGTGATTGTGTGGAAGACAGGTTGATCGTGGTTGTATTCATCGGGCAGGCATTCTCATTTCCAGGTTATTGGTTGCTGCTTGCTGCTTATTACTTGCTACTTATTACTTGCTACATATTGCTTACTACTTATTGCTTACTACTTACCGGCTAAGTTCAACCGACGGCGGTGCAGGTTTGCTAAAAAACGGCACGCGCTTGATGAATAACTTTATTGCCTGTAAATGAATGCGGATGACTACACCAAAGGTCATCAGCGGATAACTGACAAAAGCGCGCAGGGTGTTCGCCGTCGACAGCGGCGCAGCCGTGCCGGAAATACTGGTCAGCAGCAGCGGGCCGTGATCATCGTCGTGATCGATCCGCGCCACCGTCTGTTCGTGCGCGCGCTGCGTGCGCATGAAGCGAAAGCGATAACCGCCTTCAATCGCGCAAAACGGCGACACATGAAATACCTTGCGCGCAGTGAGCTCGATGCCGTACGACATCGCCACGCCGCTATCGAGCAGGTAGTAATGCTTTTCACCGAAGGTATTGCGCACTTCGCACACAATGGCGCGCAGCGCGCCATCGGCACGATGGCAAAACCAGAACGACACCGGATTGAACACGTACCCCAGCACACGCGGAAACGCCTGCAACCAGATTTCGCCATCGGCATCATCAATGCCCTCACTTCTCAAAACCTGATCGACCCAGCTAATCAACGGCTGCTTGCCGTCGCCGTGGTCCTGGTCATGAAAAGACAGCAGATTGAAGCGGTTGCGCGAAAAAAATCGTCCACCTAAATCGCCTGCGCCGATCGCGCGCAGCGGCAAGCGTAAAAAATAGACGCCGTATGAAAACAGATTCGCCACCGGACGCAGACGATTGTGCCGTACCGTGCCGAAGCACAATTGCGGCGCAGCTGCAGAGGTAGCGAAATTGGTCATCATCTCAGGCGGCGGCCAGCGCTGCGGCTGGATCAACGCGGCTATCTACATCGCCGAGCGCCGCAATCGCGCGGGCTACCTCCAGGCCAGATTTCAAACCATCTTCATGAAAACCGTAACCGGTCCACGCTCCAGCAAACCACGTGTTGTGCTTGCCTTGAATTGTAGGCAACCGGTTTTGTGCAGCAATTGCACCAGCGTCAAATACCGGATGGGCATAATCGTACGCATCGATCACACAACGCGGATCAGGTTCGTCGATCGGATTTAATGACACGATCACCGGCGAGCTAAATGGTAGTGGCTGTAATTGATTGATCAGGTAATGCACGCAAACTTTCGGCGTCGGTCCGTTTTCGCTTTGATAATTCCAGGCCGACCAGGTCTTGCGATTGGCAGGCAGGCAGCTGGCATCGGTATGCAGCACGGCGCGATTGGGCTCGTAGCGCACTGCCGACA
>JAYTZV010000206.1:0-4229 GCA_043741695.1 Burkholderiales bacterium | reverse complement strand
GGCTTGACGATAGCAAGTGCTAACATCACGTTTGCGTTCATGCCAACCGTAATTATTTTTCCTTGCCAAACAAACCAGCGGGGCGAATCATCAAAACGATAGCCATGATGATAAACACCACTGTTGCCGACGCTTCAGGATAAAACACCCGCGTCAAACCTTCGACTACGCCGAGTATCAACCCGGTAAGAATCGAGCCAAGAATCGATCCCATGCCGCCAATCACGACGACAGCGAATACCGTGATAATCAGATTCGATCCCATCAAAGGCGAGACCTGAATCACCGGTGCAGCCAGAACGCCTGCAAAAGCGGCTAGTGCAACGCCGAAGCCGTAGGTTAGCGTGACCATCAATGGCACATTGATACCGAACGCTTCAACCAGCTTGGGGTTTTCAGTGCCCGCCCGCAGATAAGCACCCAGTCGTGTTTTCTCAATGACGAACCATGTCGCGAAACACACCACGAGCGACGCAGCAACCACCCACGCACGGTAATTAGGCAAGACCATGAAACCGAGATCCGTGGCGCCGGCCAGTGCGTCCGGAACCGAATACGGCTGACCGGATACACCATAAATCGAGCGGAACACACCCTCGACCGTCAGTGTGATGCCGAATGTCAGCAACAACCCATACAAATGATCAAGCTTGTAAAGCCAGCGCAACATGGTTTTTTCGATGAAAATACCGAAGGCGCCCACCAACAGCGGCGCGACGATCAACATGACCCAATAATTCAGGCCAAAATACGTCATGCCCATCCATGCAGCAAAAGCGCCCAGCATATAAAGTGCGCCGTGCGCAAAGTTAATCACATTGAGCAGCCCGAAAATTACGGCCAGCCCAAGAGATAACATTGCATAAAAAGAACCATTGACCAGCCCCAACAGCAACTGGCTCATCATCGCCTGTAACGGAATGCCGAAAATTTCCATCGTCGATTCACAGGAAAAGTCACGCCCTTCATGCGACGCAACGGTACATAAAAATCGGCGTCACCAATGACCCGAGTCACCGGTGACGCCGACGTAGCGTGATTACTTCCAGCTAGCGCACTTGCTTTCTTCTTTAGTGGTCCATGCCTGCTCACCAGGAATCTTCTGAATTACCTTGTAGTAATCCCATGGTTTCTTGGACTCTTCAGGGGTTTTTACCTGCATCAAATACATGTCATGCACGAGCGTGCCGTCGCCGCGCAAAAACGCGTTCTTGGTGTACATGTCGTTGACCTTGGTCTTGCGCAGCTCTGCCATAACCTTGTCGGTGTCGTCGCTGCCGACCGCTTTGACCGCCTTCAAATAGGTCATCGTTGCCGAGTAATCTGCTGCCTGCAAACTTGACGGCATTTTTTTCATTTTTTCGAAATAGCGACGCGACCACGCGGTTGCTTCCGGGCTTTGATCCCAGTACCAGCTGTCGGTCAGGTACATGCCTTGCGTGAGCTTCAATGTCAGCGAATGCACATCATTAATGAACATCAGCAAACCGGCCATTTTCATGGTTTTGGTCAAGCCGAACTCATTAGCCGCTTTAATCGCATTGACCGTATCACCACCGGCGTTTGCCAGGCCAAGAATCTGCGCTTTGGATGCTTGTGCCTGAAGCAGGAATGATGAGAAATCCGACGCCGATAACGGATGGCGGACCGCACCAACGACCGTACCGCCGTTCGCTTTGACTACTTTGGACGTATCGTTTTCCAGTGATGTACCGAACGCATAATCCGCCGTCAGGAAATACCAGCTTTTGCCGCCCTGCTTGACCACGGCAGAACCGGTGCCCTTGCCCATGGCAACCGTATCGTACGCATAGTGGATTGTGTACGGTGTGCACTCTTCATTGGTCAGGCGCGCGGTACCACCACCGACGACGATAAAGGGTTTTTTCTTTTCCAGCGCAATTTTTGACATCGCAAGACTGGTGCCGGAATTCGTGCCACCGATCAACATATCGACGCCTTTTTCGTCAAACCATTCACGCGCACGGCTCGCTGCAATATCTGCCTTATTTTGATGATCGGCATACAAGAACTCGATTTTTTTGCCGTTGACGGTGCCGCCAAAGTCAGCAATCGCCATTTTGATAGCTTCCACTCCGCCTTGACCATCGATGTCCGAATACACGCCCGACAGATCGGTGATGATGCCGATCTTGACGACGTCGCCGGAATATTGCGCCGCTGCGCTGCCAGCAGCAGTCAGGGCAAAAGCGGCCGTCAGCGCGAGTGCGATGCGGGATGTTTTTTTGGTTTTTAGTTGTGTAGTCATGATGTCTTCTCCATGGATAAATGCAAAGGTGTCCGGATGCGATGCCTTAAAACCAAACACTAGACGCCCAGCAGTTCGTGCAGCACTGGCATTTTGGCGTCCAGCTCCGATGAAGCAAAAGTCTCGACAATCTGACCGTGCTCCACCACATAAAACCGGTCCGCGAGCGGTGCCGCGAATCGGAAATTCTGTTCAACCATTACGATGGTGTAACCCTTGGCACGCAAAGTCGTGATCATGCGCGCCAGCGCCTGCACGATTACCGGTGCCAAACCTTCGGATATTTCGTCCAGCAACAGCAAGCGTGCGCCGGTGCGCAAAATACGCGCAACAGCCAACATTTGCTGCTCGCCACCCGATAGCCGTGTACCCGGACTGTTGCGACGCTCTTTCAGGTTCGGGAACATGTCGTAAATTTCTTCAACTGACATGCCAGCGTCGGTACGCGAGACCTGCGGTGGTAACAGTAAATTTTCCTCGGTCGATAGTGAGGAAAAAATACCGCGCTCTTCGGGGCAGTAGCCAATACCGAGATGGGCGATCTGATGGGTTGGCAAGCCAATTGCCTCAACGCCATTGATTTTGATCGACCCTTTACGCATGCCAGTCAAACCCATGATCGCGCGCAGCGTGGTGGTACGACCGGCGCCGTTACGCCCGAGCAGCGTGACTACTTCGCCAGGAGCGACCGACAGGTTTACATCATGCAGAATGTGCGACTCGCCGTACCATGCCTGAAGGCCATTAATCTCCAACGCTTGTGCGGCCATCAGTGTGCCCCTTCCAGCGCGCCGGTCGTGGTACCCATGTACGCTTCCATCACCTGTGGGTCACGCGACACTTCGGCGTACGTCCCTTCGGCCAGGATCGCACCGCGCTGCAGTACCGAGATACGGTCGCAGATGCCAGAGACCACATTCATATTGTGTTCAACCATCAAAATAGTGCGCCCTGCTGAAACCTTCTTGATCAGCGAAGTAACGCGATCAACGTCTTCGTGACCCATGCCCTGCGTTGGCTCGTCGAGTAGCATTAATTCGGGATCCATTGCCAACGTAGTGGCAATTTCAAGTGCGCGTTTGCGTCCGTACGGCAAATCAACCGTAATCGTATCGGCGAATTCCGTCAGATCAACCTCGCCCAGCAAGGCCATTGCGCGATCGTTCAACGACGAGAGACTCTGTTCGCTTTTCCAGAAATGAAACGATGTTCCGAGCTTGCGCTGCAAACCAATCCGTACATTTTCCATCACGGTGAGATGGGGAAATACCGCCGAAATCTGGAACGACCTGATTACACCTTGGCGCGCAATTTGCGCGGGCTTGGCTGCGGTGATGTCTTTGCCGTTGAACAAAATTGTCCCGGCCGTTGGCACCAGAAATTTCGTCAGTAAATTGAAGCAGGTTGTTTTGCCAGCACCGTTTGGCCCAATCAACGCGTGAATATGTCCGCGCGTGACGCACAAATCAACCGCATTGACGGCCGTGAAGCCCTTGAACTCCTTGGTTAGCGCTTTTGTCTCTAGGATGACGTCGGTCATCTTGTCTCCTGGTTGCATATTTTTTAAGCAGCCTTTTTATGTTGCGCAGACGATATCATCAAACTCGTCAAAAAAGACACGTACGCGTTTGATTTATTGCGCTTCCAATCTTTTTTCTGAATTCTGCCTCACAACGCTAACAGCGAAACGCGATCGATCAAATAGCGGTTAACGCGTACCCTTTTTTGTATCAGATGCGGCCTGCATGTGCAGTACGTGTCACAACAAATCATTGTCTCAGGTGCGGCACGCACGTTCCAACACTACTGCCATCACAGTGCACTAACGCTAACGCAACGCTTTGCGCGAAGCCAAGATGAGTTGCACTGCCTGTTCAGCAATCATGATTGTCGGTGAGTTGGTGTTTCCCGATGTAATCGAAGGCATGATCGACGCGTCTACCACCCGCAAACCATCGAC
>JAYTZV010000205.1:0-4236 GCA_043741695.1 Burkholderiales bacterium | reverse complement strand
GCTTTCGCAAATGCAATGGAACGTGCAGGGGAGAATGATAGAATCGTGGTTTTCGGATCCTTCCTCACCGTCGCTGGTGTGATGGCGTTTCGCGCTGCAGCTCACCACTGAAACAGAGATCACCAACCGCATGTCTTTGCTATCCCGTTTTCGTAAAACACCGCAGGACGCTTCACCTGACACCGGCGATTTTCAATCGCGTGCGCAGGGAGAGTCCAGCGAGCTGCGCAGTCCCGGCGCTCGCACCAAACGCAAATCGACACGTCAGGCAAATGAGCCGGTCGATCCAATGCTTCCGGAAAAAAAGCGCGCACGCCGTCGTCTGGTGGGTGCAGTCGCCCTTGTGCTGGCGGCCGTCATCGGTTTGCCAATGATCCTGGATGCCGAGCAAAAGCCGCTCGGTGAGGACGTCGTGATTCAAATACCGTCGCGGGATCAAACCCCGCCCGCCAGCAGTGCTGGTAACCTCGGAGGGCGTGTTGCCGCAAATGCGGCGCTTGATCCTTCGGAAGAAGTAGTCAGTCCACCTGCATCTCCTGCAAAAGCCGATGCGCCAGTCGGCGCACCGGGCAGTGCGCCAGCCACGCCTACGGTCGCTGCCGTCAAGCCCGATCCATCGGCAGGTGTAGGACCGATGACGTCGGCTAATGATCACGCTGACTCTAAACCTGCGGCAAAAACAGAGACGCCGCCGACCCACAAACATGCTGCCAAGGCCACGCCAGCCGATACACATCATCCCGATAGCTCACGTGCGCAATCGATTCTCGACGGTGATGCAGCGCCTGCCAAAGCAGAAAAGAAGAGCGGCAAGGTCGCCGTTCAGGTTGCTGCACTCGCATCGAAAGAAAAAGTCAGTGAGCTGCAAGGCAAACTCAAGGCTGCAGGCATCTCATCATTTACACAAACCGTTGCGACCGATTCCGGTCCGCGCATTCGTGTGCGCATTGGTCCGTTTGGCAATAAGGAAGAGGCTGATGCCGCGCGTGGCAAGTTGACCAGGTTGGGCTTGAACGGCACGCTGGTGCCGAGCTGACAGCAGGCTTGGGTACATGATGACGGTGTTCGATTATCTTGTGCTGCTGATTTTGATCTGTTCGATCGTAATTAGCACAATGCGCGGGTTGGTTAAGGAAGTTTTGTCGCTGGCGAGCTGGGTGATTGCGCTGGTGGTGGCGAACAGTTATGGCGCTGAACTGGCGCAACTGTTACCGTCGATGGTGCGGGGTGGTGTGACGCGATTGATTGTCGCCTTTATTGCATTGTTTATTGGTGTGCGCTTGTTGATGTGGTTGTTGACGATGGCGATCGACAGCGTGATCAAGGCCAGTGGTTTGACGGTAGCCGATCGCGGGCTAGGTGGATTGTTCGGTCTGGCGCGTGGTCTGGTGATTATTCTGGCAGTAGTGCTGGTGTGCGGCATGACATCGATACCGCAGCAGCGCTTCTGGACCGAAGCCATGTTCAGTCCGCTGGCCGAAACCGCAGCGCGCACGGTCAAGCCTTTTTTGCCGGGTGATTTTGCAAAGCATGTGCAGTTTTAATTAGTCCGTTTTAGTTCGTTCTTGTTAGGAGTCCACCATGTGTGGCATCGTCGGTGTCGTTTCCCATAGTCCTGTCAATCAGCTAATTTATGATGCATTGCTGCTGCTGCAGCATCGCGGTCAGGATGCTGCAGGTATCGCCACCAGTCTGGGCAATGCGTTCTACATGCATAAGGCAAACGGCTTGGTACGCGATGTATTTCGCACGCGCAACATGCGTTCGCTGCATGGCAATGTCGGTATCGGACAGTGTCGCTATCCGACTGCTGGTTCGGCCAGCGCTGAAGAAGCACAGCCGTTTTATGTTAATGCGCCATTTGGCATCACGCTTGCGCACAACGGCAACCTGACCAACTGGGAACAGTTGAAGATCGAGATGTTCAAGAACGATCGCAGGCATATCAATACCTCGTCGGATTCAGAAGTGCTGCTCAATGTGTTGGCACACGAGATCCAGCAAGCGACCACCGGTTATTCACTCGACCCAGCAGCGTTGTTCAAGGCAGTCAGCGTGGTACACAAGCGCGTGCGTGGTTCATATGCCGTGGTCGCGCAAATTGCGGGGCATGGTTTGCTGGCATTTCGTGATCCGTACGGCATCCGGCCGCTCTGCATCGGTATCAATGAAACCGACAAAGGCACTGAATATGTGGTTGCCAGCGAGTCGGTCGCACTGGAAGGATTGGGCTATCGCTTTCTGCGCGACGTGATTCCAGGCGAGGCAATTTTTATCGATAACGATGGCAATTTGTATAACCATCAATGCGCCGAAAATCCGACGCTCAATCCTTGCGCATTTGAATTCGTCTATCTGGCCCGGCCTGACTCAGTAATTGATGGCGCGTCGGTGTATGCGACGCGTTTGAAAATGGGCGAATATCTCGCTGAGAAAGTTCGACGTCAATTTTCTGCGGGTGATATCGATGTGGTGATGCCGATTCCGGATTCGTCGCGTCCTGCAGCGATGGAACTGGCGCTGAAACTGAACATCGAATATCGCGAAGGCTTTATCAAGAATCGCTACATCGGACGCACATTTTTGATGCCGGGGCAGGCGATCCGACGCAAGTCGGTGCGCCAGAAATTGAACGCGATCGGTTCGGAATTTAAAGGCAAGAGTGTGTTGTTGGTCGACGACTCGATCGTGCGTGGCACCACCAGCCGTGAGATCGTGCAGATGGCGCGTGATTCCGGCGCACGGCGCGTGATTTTTGCCTCTGCTGCACCGCCGGTGAAGTTCCCGAACGTGTACGGTATCGATATGCCGACCCGGCACGAATTGATTGCCTATGGCCGCAGCGAAGAAGAAGTCTGCCGCGAAATTACTGCCGATGCACTGGTATATCAAGACCTTGATGCATTGAAGCGGTCGATCTCGGATGTGAATCCGGCGCTGCGTAATTTTGAGGCATCGTGTTTCGATGGTGTGTATGTGACCGGCGACGTTTCGCGTGATTATCTTGATCGAATCGAGTTCGTGCGCAACAACCCGCTGCCGGAAATTGAAGATGCGGTACGCTCACAACTTAATTTGAACCTCGCGCAAATCGACTGAATTTGGCAGGACAACGATGACGGCATCAAAAAAATACGGCTTCACCACAACAACCTTGCACAGCGATCGGCAAAAACCGATTGAGCACGGTGCGCTGCACAAGCCGATTCACACGTCGGTCGCATTCGGTTACAGCGATGCGCGCGATCTTGCTGCGGTATTCCAAGGCAAGCAGTCTGGGTATCGCTATGGACGGCAAGGTAATCCGACTGTCACCGCGCTTGAAGAAAAAATTACGCAGATGGAAGAGGGCGTCGCCTCGATCTGTTTTGCGACCGGCATGGCTGCGATTGCTGCCATCGTGCAAGCATTGTTGCGCGAAGGTGATCATGTCATTGCATCGACTTTTTTGTTCGGTAATACCAGCAGTATGTGGAACACCGTTAACGGTCAGGGGCCGCGTGTCAGCTTTGTCGATGCGACAGATGTAGCGCATGTCGCTGCAGCCATCACGCCAGCAACCCGCATGGTATTTGTTGAGACGATTGCCAATCCGCGCACGCAGGTTGCGGACCTCAAGCGCATCGGTGCGCTGTGTGCACAGCACGGCATCGTGTATGTGGTCGACAATACGATGACCTCACCGTATCTGTTTCAACCGAAAGATGTCGGTGCAAGCTTGGTTGTCAATGCGTTGACCAAGTCGATTGGCGGGCACGGTAATGCGCTTGGCGGCAGCGTGACCGATACCGGTCTGTACGACTGGACACGCTATCCGAATATTTTCGAGAATTACAAAAAAGCGCAGCCATCACAATGGGGTCTCGCACAAATTCGTGCGAAGGGCTTGCGCGATTTTGGTGGCTCGCTCGGGCCTGAAGCTGCGCATCATTTGTCGGTAGGCTCTGAAACACTCGCGCTGCGCATGGAGCGGGAATGTGCCAACGCACTGGCGCTGGCACGCATGCTGGAGGCCGATGAACGCGTCGCTGCGGTGCATTATCCGGGCCTTGCCTCACATCCACAGCATGCGATTTCGACAGAATTGTTTCGCGCGTATGGCAGTTTGTTCAGCTTTGAATTGCGTGAGGATGTTGATTGTTTCGATTATCTGAACCGTCTGAATCTGGCAATTATTGCGAGCAATCTTGGTGATATCCGTACGCTGGTGATTCCGGTGGCGCACACGATTTTCTT
>JAYTZV010000204.1:0-4242 GCA_043741695.1 Burkholderiales bacterium | reverse complement strand
GTTTGCCGCAAGCTGTGTCGGAATGCGCGCAACTCGGCACGCGTTGCCAGCGAGCGCAGCGATTTGCGCCAGCGCCGTAGTGCAATCGGAATGACGTTGTGCACGCCGCGATTCAAGCGCACCAGATCCACATACGCTTCTTCAACCACCCAATCGATCTGCGCATGCGGATAGTGTTGCAACAGGTCTGCCACCATCGGCATGTTGTGCACAACATCTCCGAGTGACGACACGCGTACGATAAGAATCTTCATGACGGTGGCATTGGTTGCAGCAGGCTCAACACCGGCGCTCGCGGCTCTACTCGCGACGTCGCTTGCGCCATCAGAACGGTAATACGGCATCGGGTTTGGCCGCGACAATCACGCGTTTGAACTCGGCCTGAATGCGCGCGAGTGCCACCGGCGTTTCAGCTTCAAAACGCATCACCACGACTGGCGTGGTATTCGACGAACGCGCCAGACCAAAGCCATCTGCGTATTCAACGCGCAAACCATCGATGGTGATGATCTGCTCGGCATCCGGAAATTTCGCCTCCGCTTTGAGCTTGTCGATCAATGCAAAATTCTCACCTTCTTTTAACGCCAGCTGCAGCTCGGGTGTGCTGGTCGATTGTGGCAACGCGTTGAGTACCGCAGACGGATCAGTCATCCGGCTCAGTAATTCCAGCATCCGCGCACCGGCATACAAGCCGTCGTCGAAACCGTACCAGCGATCCTTGATGAAGATATGGCCGCTCATTTCGCCACCGATCGGCGCGCCGGTTTCGCGCATCTTTGCCTTGACCAGCGAGTGACCGGTTTTCCACATCAGCGGCACGCCGCCACGCTCGGCAATCCAGCTCGCGAGATGGCGGGTGCATTTAACATCGTACAAAATTTGCTCACCCGGATGGCGCTTCAAGACGTCTTCAGCCAGCAGCATCAATTGGCGATCGGGATAAATGATCTGACCATCTTTGGTAACCAAGCCGAGGCGATCGCCGTCGCCATCAAACGCCAGGCCAATTTCGGCATCGCCGCACTGCAAGGCGCGAATCACATCCTGCAAATTTTCGGGATGGGCCGGATCGGGATGATGGTTTGGAAAATTGCCATCGACTTCGCAAAATAGTTCGGTCACTTCGCAGCCCATGCCGCGATACAGGTCGCCGGCAAATGCACCGCCTACACCATTACCGCAATCGATCACGATCTTCATCGGTCGCGCAAGTTTGACTTCAGCCAAAATGCGATCGAGATAGGCCTGACGGATATCGTGGGTGCGATAGCTGCCAGCACCAGCGCGCAAGTCGTTTGCAGTGATGGCCGTGTGCAGGGCGAGAATGGTATCGCCGTAAATCGCTTCACCAGCCAGCACCATCTTGAAGCCGTTGTAGTCGGGTGGATTGTGACTGCCGGTGACCATGATGCCGGAGCGTGTTTCCAGCACGTTGGTGGCGAAGTAGACCATTGGTGTGGCGACCACACCGAGATCGATTACATCGACACCGCCGGCCTGTAATCCGGCGGCCAGCGCAGCCGTCAGCTCAGGGCCCGATAGTCTGCCATCACGGCCAATCACGCAAACGCGTTCGCCTTTGGCCAGCATCGCACTGGCGAACGCTTGGCCGATCTGGTGCGCAATACCGGCATCGAGCGTGGTGCCAACAACACCGCGAATATCGTAGGCTTTGAAGATGGTTTTTGATAGGGCAAGCATGATGAGTGGGCTTTCTTTGTTCGGGCAATCCGGGCAGGATTACCGCAGTGTGATGATGAATACCAGGTCAATGTACGAGGTCAATGCACGAGGCCAATGTACGAGGTTAGTGTGTAACTCCGTCGCGGCGAATCACTTTCAAAAATGTTCGCACAATTATCAGTAAATCAAAACCGAACGATCGACGCTGAGAATACTCAACATCCAAAGCAACTTTATCGGGAATCGGCAATTCATCGCGGCCATTGATCTGCGCCCAGCCAGTCAATCCGGGTACCAGCGCATCGACCCCAGCCGCAGTGCGCAGTGCGATCAAGTCGGCCTGATTGAACAGCGCCGGACGCGGACCGACGATACTCATGTCGCCCACCAGAATGCTCCAGAGCTGCGGTAATTCATCGAGACTGGTCTTGCGCAGAAACGATCCGACCAGTGTAAGGAACCGTGCCGGGTCGCCCAGCAAATGCGTTGCTACTACCGGGGTATCGATGCGCATGGTGCGAAATTTCGGCATCCGAAATAGCGCATTGCGACGGCCGACGCGGTCGGACCAGTACAGCGCCGGGCCCGGCGAGGTCAGCTTGACCAGTAACGTTACCAGCAATAACGGTAACGCAAATACACACAGGGCCAGCACACTCATCAAGAGATCAAACAGTCGTTTCATTGTTGACGCGGTTATGGTTTGGTGAAGCCAGGCACATTCGATGCAGCGCACGGCGCGTTCGCTGGCAGCTGCCAATCCGTGGCAAAATTGATCTGCCGACATTGTAATTGCAATGGCACTGCGACCACCAACTTTACCCCTCCCCGAAAGCGTTATGCCTCAACCGCCAATGCAACAACGGAGTCATCGATGAGTTTGTATCTGGTCGGCGATATCCAGGGCTGCGGCACCCAGCTCGACGCCTTGATGGCGATCGTCAATAAACAAGATAATGACGCCCGCTGGTTTTTTCTTGGCGATCTGGTCAATCGCGGGCCACGTTCACTGGATACCTTGCGACTGATTCGTGGCATGGGAACGCGGGCCGAATGCCTGCTCGGTAATCATGATCTGCACTTGCTAGCGGTCGACAATGGCACGCGCAAACGAGGTGGATCGGACACTCTCGACGACATCCTGCAAGCGCCCGACCGCGCCGAGCTACTCGACTGGCTGCGCGCGCGTCCACTGGCCGCGCTGCGCGATGGCCATCTACTGGTGCACGCGGGTGTACTGCCGCAATGGGATGTGGAAAAAACGCTGGCTCTCGCGCACGAAGTTGAAGTCGTCTTGCAAGGCCCGCACTGGCGTGATTTTTTGGGCGAGATGGTCGGCAATGCACCGGCCGAATGGCACGACAGCCTGACTGGCATGGACCGTTTGCGCTGCATCGTCAATGCGCTGACGCGACTACGCTGGTGCACTGCCGAAGGCCGCATGCTGTTGAAAGACAGCGAGGTCGCTGCTGCGACCGATAAAAAATTCGCCTGGTATGACGTGCCGCAACGCGCCAGTGCAAACAGTACGATCGCATTCGGTCACTGGTCCGCGCGTGGCTTGTTGTTGCGACCCGATGTGATCGGCATCGATAGTGGCTGCGTCTGGGGTGGAAAACTCACTGCGTTACGCGTCACGGATCGTGCGCTGTTTCAGGTGAGCTGTCCGGCGTTTCAATCGCCGGACACATAGCCAAGCGCCGTATTGATGGACAACTGCGCCTGCGCCGCTAATTCTCGGCGATGGGCACCGGCCGTGTTGATCACCGGCAGCACAATCAACTGCGCTGATAATTTTTCAGAGCGCAGAATCGTCAGCAGGCTTTCGGCAAAAGTGGTCTCGCCGATGAAATTGGCTTGCGGTGCGAGCAGACCGGCGCGGTCGAGATAGCGCACTGCGACTGGCTGAATCGGCACCGCTGCATCGATCGCGGCTTCAAATAAATTGGAATGAAATGGTAGCAACGCACCCTGCGCAGCAGTGGTTCCTTCCGGAAAAAACGCAACCAGCTCACCATCACGAATCGTTGTGACGACATATTCAAAAATACGCCGCACTGCGCGCAGCTTGCCGCGCGCAATAAAAATCGTGCCGGCTTTTGCGCACAACCATCCGAGCAACGGCCATTCGCGGATATCGGCCTTGGCAACAAAGCGGCATGGCTGCAGCGTGTTGATCACAAAAATATCCAGCCACGACACATGATTGGCCACGACCAATGCGTGCACCGGAAATTTGGCCGTAGTCGGCGCGACATCGACGCTGATGCCGCAAATTTCCAGTAGCTTGATCGACCAGCGCTGGACGTGCCGCTGTCTGCCGCCAGCGCCGACGAACGGAAACACGCAAGCGCTCGTCAGCAAGCCGGCTATCAAATGGCCGGCAATGCGTGCAATGCTGAACGCAACGGCCACGCGCCCTGCTGGTGCAGTACTCACGCGATCGGACGTTGAAACGCTACGCGACCGGCAACGATGGTCGCCATCACGCGGCCAGTAAGCTCGTAGCCGAGGAACGGCGTGTGCTTGCCTTGGCTGGCGAGCGAGTCTGCAGCGACT
>JAYTZV010000203.1:0-1367 GCA_043741695.1 Burkholderiales bacterium | reverse complement strand
ACAGTGCACTGGCAGGCAACAATAAACGTTGATCGTTCCCCCACACCAGTCGTAACGCATGCGGCACGACCAGACCGACGAAGCCGATGGTGCCGGCAGTCGCCACTGCACCGGCAGTCACAATCGACGCGACCAGCAAGGTCTGCAAGCGCAAGCGCCATACTGCGATGCCCAGCATCGATGCGGTCACATCACCGTGCGCCAGGACATTGAGCTGCGGTGCATTTTTGATCGACCAGCCAATCGCAAATAACAACAATACGCCGGCAGGCCCGTACAGCACGTCGTTTTCCAGATCACCCATCAACCAGAAAATCATTCCGCGCAATCGTCCGTCGGAGGCCACGCTCAGGATCAATGCCATGCATGCGCCGAACCCGGCGGCGATCATGACGCCGGTAAGTATCGTTCGTACTCCAGCACTTGCGCCATCGGAGCGCAGCAACACATCACCTGCCAGACCAAACAACAGCGCCACAGAAAAAATCGCACCGAGCAATGCGCCCAGATGCGTGCTGAAAACCACCCACGCCGCAGGAGCCAGCAACAGCGCCAACATCGCACCGGTAGCAGCGCCACCAGATACGCCAAGTATGTACGGATCGGCCAGCGGATTGCGCAACAAAATCTGCATTAGCGCACCTGCCAGTGCCAGCAATCCACCGACTGCAAATGCCGACAAGGCACGCGGCAGGCGCAGGCCCCACACCACGTCGGACGTACCTGAAAAGCAACCGCTACTGCCACACACAACCGCCGCGCCCAGGCATGCAATGGCTGCTATCAACAGCAGCACTAACGTGATCGATACGCGGCGGCGTGACAGCATGTTACGGATGCCAGTTCAGACCGACAAAAATACCGCGCTCAGGCTGGTTATAGCCGTAGGCCGTTTGATAGCGCCGATCGAACAGATTATCGACGCTTCCAAACACATCGACAGTGGGTGAAATCGCGTAACGCGCTCGCAAATTCGTCAAAACATACGCACCTAATGACTGCGACGAATCGGTTCTGCTGCCGGTGTATTGGAGGTCAGCACCAACACGTATTGCACCAATCGAACGATCGGCAGACAAGGCTGCCGCGGAGCGTGCGCGTCGGATCAAAATCTGATGCGTGCTGTCGTCGGTCGGTTCCTGCAGGGTCAAACTGGCTCGCAGCGCCGTATCGGCGAGCTTTGTACCGACGCTGACTTCAATGCCACGATTGCTGGCCTGGCTGATGTTGCTAGTGACGAACGTGGCCGGATCGAAACCGAACTGATTTTTGGTACGCGTTTTAAAGAGCGTTGCGCGAGCGAGCGTATCGCCTGCTGCGTATTGCAATCCGAGTTCGACCGAGCGTGATGTTTCGGGGAGCAAAGC
>JAYTZV010000202.1:0-4259 GCA_043741695.1 Burkholderiales bacterium | reverse complement strand
ACTGGACCTATACCGGCTCTGTTGCTTGCAATAACGCAACATTTGGCGATCCCAAGCCGGGTGTGGTGAAGTCATGTTTTTATATGAATTGACTTATTTTCCGCCATCGACAGCGCGAAGCCCGTGGCGTTAGTACTCTACGCAAGTTGCCGATTCTGTCGCAGCTGGCCCGAAATTGATCCACCTGCAAAGCGTACGTCGGTCGCACATCTTTTGCGATAATAACGATTAGGGCATTGTCGGCTTGCTAAAATATCATTCGATAAACGGAGATGTGCGAAACAGTTTAAAGCCCCGATGTCGGGGCTTTATTTTGCAGAGATATGCCTGAAAACTGATTTGACAATCGATATTGGTAGCAGCCGAAGTCGGAGTGAAGTTGAAGTCGAGTTAAAGTCGAGCTGAAGTAGAGTTGAAGTCGATGAGGTTTTTTGCCGCGGCTGTCGGCCGATATTTTCACTGCTTCGCACGAGCTGCGCTAATCACGCGGCTCACGCAAAAGTGGTCGAAACGGCAGACGATTTATCTGCCGCAAGGGAGCCAACTGAATTAACTGAATCAACCGAAGTCTGCAGAGATGATCTGATTACATTGATGCGCTCACCGCCCCACGCGCACGATAAGCTGCTTGGCGATCATGAATTCAATGTTCAGCAATGGAGAGTGCAGGTGCCTGCCAGTCCTTTGAGAGCGAGTACGACAGGCGCAATGCGGATTTGGCGGAACCCAGGTTGGTAGAAGCATCAGTTTGCGTCGTGGCGCTTTGCTCATCAACCGGTTCGAGTACCGCAGTCTTGCGCAGTTTTTCCGGCTGCGCTGGCGCTACTCCTGGGACTGCAGCGGGTGGTGTGATCGTCGGTGCGGGTAAATCATACAGTTTTGGCAGCATTTTTTGCTGTGCGGTTTGATAATTTTTGCCGCGGAAATACACTACCTTGGCTTTCAACGCCAGCACCAGTTCGGAGCGCGACACCGAATCCGCGGTGCCGTTTTGCGTAATGCCACGCCGTACATCCGACGCATCGCGGTTGATCGTGATTCCGCCCAGCAAAATCATGTCACCCGGGCGAGCGCGAATGACGGTGTTGATTTCACGGTCAGCCGTGGTCGGCAAAGTGAGATCGGTACCGAGCGCGGTGAACTTGTTCAGACTGACAATCTCGGAGATCGCCAGACCAACCCGGGTGTAGACGGTGTTGTCGCTGAAGTCGCCAAATAGAGCGAGATCAAGACCGGTTTTGAGATCCTTGGTTTCGGTTGTGACCTGATTGATCGACGTGGAAAAATTGGTGCCCACTTTGGATACATAGGTCAATGATTGACCAACGCGCAGGCTACCCTTGGTGCCGGAAATCACCGCCAGCCGTGGCCGCGAAATCGCTTTGACATTGCCTTGCGTCTGCAAAAAATTAATCAGCATATCGATCGAAAAACGCGATGACGACAACACCAGCCCGAGCCCGAGGCTGGTGAGTCCGGCTGTAGCCGCATTGCCGATCGGGGTGGTGTTTTGTGTCGCCGTTGAATTGCCGCCGCCATTGCCATTGGCCAAACCATTGACCGGTGGATTGGCTGCCAGACCCGGCGTTCCAGCCCATGCCAGTTTATTCCACTGAATACCGGTATCGGAATTGTCTTTCAAATCCACCTGAAAAATATTCACGTCGTAAATAATCAGCGAACGCGTATCGCGAATTTTTTGCAGATAGCTTTCGATTTTTGCAAGAGAAGGGCGGTTGGTTTTGAATACCAGCGAGCGATTCAGCCGATCGATGTACGGATCTTTCGCTCCCAGAAACTGCAGCGTGTTGGTTAATCCAGCAGCGTTGTCTTCGCTTAAAGCAGGCGGCAGCTCAACCACAAATTGCTGTTCCTGCTGAATGAACAAGGTATTTTTACGGTAGCTATAAAAAAAGCCAATGCTTTCCGATAAGTTATCCAGCACCTCGGTTAGCGAGCCTTTGACGTCGAATGCGGAGATGGAGCCGAATCGCTCACTGCCGCGCGTACCGCCTTCGATATTGAGTGCAATGCCGCTGTCTTTCAACACCAGCCTCAATGCATCGTACACACCGGATTCGGTCACGCTCAAGCCGTTAAGTTGCACGTTGGGTAACCGTGCGCTTTCCACGATGGGTTTCAGCATAAACAGATCTTCACTGCCGAAGCCTGTATCAATATCAAGATTGGCGTCGCTGCCGGCATCGACCACGGTGCGGGTGTCAGGAGCGCCGGTTGCAGCAATTTGCGGTGCGGTGAGTGGCCGCGGAAAGCTCGCGCAGCCGTTTAATAACAAGATGCTCGCCATCGCCAAGGCGGACCACCGCGTGTTGAATTTACTAGCACCATGAGCAACTGGCGATGCGGCTGGAAACTTTGTCATGGTTGTATCCTGATTCGAGTCGAGCAGATGCCACGCGGCAAGTTGATAGTAATACTAATAATCAACTTATAACAGCGACTGTTGCTTTTTGGTCAGCTCATTCTGATCCAGGTGGCTTTGATTTTTTTGCTGGCGGCGACCAGGCCGACTTGTGTACCGATTGCAGTCACGTCCACACCCTTGCCGCTGATTGGCGTAACAGTAAGGCGGCCAGACATATACGCCACCGATGCAAAAGCGCTGCTACCGTCTTCGGCGGTGGCATTCACAATGTACTGCGAATCTTGCAGCGGGTTGAAAATTGGCTGGAACGAACCAAGGCTGACAAAAATTTCGACTTCGCCGGTTTTCATCACATCCGAGCGCACAAAGCGTGCCTCGATGCGATCTGCATCCAGCTTCTTGATACGGGCAGATTCTGCTTCCAGATTGGCGGTCTTGATGTTGGTCGATTTGATGTTTTCAAACACCGCATCGTTGGCCTGGAAGGTTTTAATGTCGACCAGCAGGGTGGTGGGGTCTTTTTTCACCAAGTACTGCAGCACGAGCTGCTGTTCCTTGATGCCTTCGGCGAGCAGCGGCACGATTTGGGAATACTGCACGCTCTTGTAGCCGAAACGATCGGTGCGCACTACCTCTGGGATGAAGTTTTCGATTTGCTGCGCGATGAAGCCAAGCTGGCGGCCGCTCTCGAATTTTTTCTCGGGGAACGCGGCTTGATTGAATTCGTAATGCACGCCTTCCAGTGACTTGATCGTATTCACCGCATTAATCACCGGTGTGATGTTCATTTTGAAACGACGATCTGACGATACAGCGTAGGCTGAAGTACCGCCTGCGGTGCCGTTGACAGTGAACTGATAGGCGCCGGCGCCGGTCTGGCCGATCGCGACGTTGTCAGTGGCGCGGCCGAGAATGATGGTGTTAGACGTGGTAACTAAAGCCTCCGACCCGAGCGCTGTGGCGTAGGACAGTTGCGTGGTCGTGCCTGGCATGGCATACGCGCCAAGGAAGGTATTGTTGCTTCCGCTAATATTTGTATTGGTTGCTACGTTTGCAAGAGTCGCATGGCCAGCGCGACGGCCCAGCGCAACGTTATTGGCGCCGCTGGTATTCAAATACAATGCCCCCTCGCCGATTGCCGTGTTTCCGGTACCGGTTGAATTGGTCCCCATCGCATTGAGACCAAACGCAGAATTATTATTTGAAATCGCAGAGTCGTTCAATAGCGCGCCAATACCTACCCCTGTGCTTCCAACCGCAAGCAACATCGAACGCACGCCTGACACACTTGCCGCCAATTGCCCGGCTGCTGGGAGGTACAGACCGGTCGTGGCCTCGCCAGCGAACATATAACCTGGCGCTGCTGCCGTGCCGTTGTTGGCATTAAAGCCGCCACTGATGGCCTTGATGCCGCCGGTGACCTGCAGGTTGTAGGCAGTGCCGTCGTCACCTGTTGCGCCGATGACGGTTCTGTCGGTGGTGCGGCCAAGCACCACCGTATTAACGGACGTGACTGAAGCCCCGGAACCGATCGCCGTCATGTAGGCATTCGCGTTCGCCGCGCCTAAGCCAGAGGCAGACGTATCAGCACCTAGCAATGTGATGCGAGCCGTCGCGGACATAATCGCATTGTCGGGCACGCTGGACCTGTAACCGATGAAGGTGGAGTTGCTGGCGGTGGTTAAGAACGTGGGAGAGGCGTTGGGAGCCGTATCGTAGGCTTGCGTACCGATTGCTGTGTTCCCACTACCCGTGGTGTTAGAAATCATCGCCGACACGCCGAAGCTGCTGTTGTTGCTGCCGGTCGTCGTGCGGTATTGACCGTATCCACCGACGGCCGTATTTTGAGCGCCGGTGCTGTTTCCTTGGAGCG
>JAYTZV010000201.1:0-1370 GCA_043741695.1 Burkholderiales bacterium | reverse complement strand
AGCACCGCAGTCAGGGACGGCAAGCCACCTATTTTTTCAGCGATACCCATTGCAATGGGCGTCGTTACCGACTTCGGTGCGATCGACAAAATTGTCGCCGGTGATGCGCCAAGCGCCCAGGCAATACCCATCGCACTGCCGATCGCTGCAGCACTGCCGGTGATCAACCCAACCAGAAACGCCAGCCAGTTGCGACGCATTTTCGGTAGCTGCTGATAGAGCGGAATCGCCAATGCAACTGTGGCTGGTCCGAGCAAAAAATGGACGAACTTCGCACCGTCGAAATAGGTTTGATACGGGGTTCCGGTGGCCGTCAGAATAATCACCAGAATCGCCACTGATATCGCAACCGGATTAGCCAGCGGATTGAATTTGGCACGTTGATAAATCGAAAACGCAAATTGATAGGCCAGCAGTGTGGCAGTCAGGCCGAGCAACGGCGAAGCCGCGAGGTAGACCCAGATGTCGTTGAGTTTCGGCGTCATTTTTGTAACCACCGAACGACCAGTGCCGTGACCGCAATCGAGATCACCGTGCTCACTACCAACGCCACCGCAATAGGCAGCCACTCAGCGGCAATCAATCGCGCGTGCACCATGATGCCAACGCCCGCAGGTACAAATAGTAACGACAGATGACGCAGTAATTCCATCGACGTTGGCGCTAATCGCGTGGCAGCATCGTCCTTCATCATCAGATAAATCAACAACAAGACCATGCCGATCACCGGACCCGGAATCGGTAGCGAAAGCGCGTAAGCGAGGCCTTCACCGAGCGCCTGAAAAACCAGCAAGGTGGCAAGAGTTCCGATCATGTTGCTGTGTGTATTTTTTGCATGGGCAAAGTTTAGCATCGCCTTACATCAGCGCCGCGCAAATGCAAGTGAATCGGAAATGGACCAGAAATAGACCAGACCCCTATGCCGCGACGCGAGACAATCGTGCTACAGCAAACGCGCATTGCAGCAACAAAGAGTTTCTTTCGCGCATTAAGTCGCTACAATCATCGTCGAGTTGATTCTCGGCGCATGGCGTATTGTCTGGCTACCGCGCTGTCGATTCCATCTGCCCACCACTTTGCGGAGTTTCGTTAATGATCAAGATTTCCACTGTCTCGTACAACAAGCAGCGTGCGTTGGAACCTTTGTCCGCCGTCTTCGGCAGCGATGGCGCAACGCTCGGGCGCAGTGAAGAAAATTTCTTTGTGCTGCCTGATGCGAAGCATCTGGTCTCACGCGTTCAGGCGTCGGTCAAGAGCGTCGGCCAGGAGCATCGCATCGTCAGTCTCAGTCGGTCCAATCCGGTGGTGTTGAATGGCAGAGAACTGGAATTCGAGCGTGAATACGTGCTGCAGCCGGGTGATGAAATTCA
>JAYTZV010000200.1:0-1374 GCA_043741695.1 Burkholderiales bacterium | reverse complement strand
TTGTCGACGCTGGAATTGCATCAGGAGCTTGAGCAGCTTTTAACAGACAACCCGCTGCTGGAACGCCTTGACGATCCGCTCGATCACTCGGTGCGCCTGCTCGGTGATGGCGCGATCGGTGCAGAAGGTATCCACAAGGAAGGTGCGAGCGAAGATGCCAATGCAGCGCCGAGTACAGCAGCGGAAAACGACACTGCGTTCGAGAAGAGCGACGCGCCGGAAGCTGCAGCAGGTGGTGAATCCGACTGGAGCTTCGACGATGTAGCGCGCACCGGCAAGACACCGGACGATGAGGACTCACGGCCGCAACTGGAAGCGTCCGGGCTGACGCTGCGCGATTACCTGCTCGAACAAATGCGCGTGACGATCAATAATCAGCGTGACCGTGCACTGGTCGAATTGATGATCGATGCGCTGAACGATAATGGCTATCTGGAAGATACGCTCGACGATATGCTCGCGCGGATGCCGCCCGAGCTTGAGCTTGATGCTGATGAATTATCGATTGCGCTAAAACTACTGCAAAGTTTTGATCCGGCCGGTGTCGGTGCACGCACACCATCCGAATGCCTGGCGTTGCAGATCAAGCGCATGCCGGGTATTGCGATGGTGACGCGGCGGCGCGCACTGACGATTGTGGAAGAGCATCTGACGCTGTTTGCGCAACGCGATTTTTCCAAACTAAAAAAAGCACTCGATTGCGACGATGAAGATTTGCGCGAAGCGCAGAGCGTGATCCGCCATTGCAATCCGCATCCAGGTGCGATGTATTCTGCGGGTACATCGGACTATGTGGCGCCGGACGTGATCGTCAAGCGCACGCGCACCGGCTGGCAGGTGATGTTGAACCATGACGTGATGCCGCGCTTGCGCGTGAATTCGATGTACGCCAACATTTTGAAGCAGAGCAAAGGCGATGGCTCACTGACTTCGCAGCTGCAGGAAGCGAAGTGGCTGATCAAAAATATGCGCCAGCGTTTCGATACGATTTTGCGGGTAGCGCAGGCAATCGTCGAGCGCCAGCGCAATTTTTTCTCGCATGGCGCGGTGGCAATGCGCCCCCTTGTCTTGCGTGAAATTGCTGATACACTGGGTTTACATGAGAGCACCATTTCTCGGGTAACGACGCAAAAGTACATGTTGACCCCGCATGGCATGTTCGAGCTAAAGTATTTTTTTGGCAGCCATGTTGCCACTGAAGCAGGTGGTGAGGCGTCCTCCACGGCGATCCGGGCACTCATCAAACAATTGATAGGAGCTGAAGACCCAAGGATCCCATTTTCTGACAGCAAAATCGCCGAAATGCTGGGAGAGCAGGGCATGGTGGTCGCGCGTCGGACCGTCGCAAAATATCGCGAAGCACTGAAAATTCCC
>JAYTZV010000199.1:0-11795 GCA_043741695.1 Burkholderiales bacterium | reverse complement strand
ATGATCATGGCGCGTTCTTCGGCTTGCAATTGTTGGTAATGATTTCGCATCGCAGCACCCTATCAGAATTGGGTGTTGCACTTGAGTTTAGAGACTGCCGGACTTTACCGCGCGGGAAAGATCGAGCTCGAGCTCACACCGCAAGGTAATCTTGCCGAACGCATTCGCGCAGCGGGTGCGGGCATTGGCGGTTTTTTCTCACCGACCGGCTACGGCACATTGCTGGCCGAAGGGAAGGAAACCCGTCTCATCAATGGTCGCCACTATGTACTCGAATCCCCTATCCACGCGGACTTTGCACTGATCAAGGCATTGAAGGGTGACCGCTGGGGCAATCTTATCTATCGCAAGACTGCGCGCAACTTTGGCCCGATCATGGCGATGGCCGCCAAGTGCACGATCGCCCAAGTCAGTAGCGTAGTCGCTCTGGGTGAACTTGATCCCGAAGCGATCGTCACACCGGGTATTTTTGTTCAACGTATCGTCGCGCAAGGGAGCCCTGCATGAAGCGCCTGACCAGAGACGAAATCGCCGCGCGTGTGGCGAAAGACATTCACGAAGGTGCTTACGTCAACCTCGGTATCGGCTTGCCGACACTCGTTGCCAACCACCTGCCGGCAGACCGCGAAGTATTACTGCAGAGCGAAAACGGATTACTCGGCATGGGTCCGGCACCAGCGCCGGGCCAAGAAGATGACGACCTGATCAATGCCGGTAAGCAGCCCGTAACTTTGCTAACGGGAGGCAGCTATTTTCATCACGGCGACTCGTTTGCAATGATGCGGGGCGGGCATCTCGACATTTGCGTATTGGGGGCGTTCCAGGTATCCCGCACAGGTGACCTGGCGAACTGGCACACCGGCGCTAAAGATGCAATTCCTGCAGTAGGCGGCGCGATGGATCTTGCCATCGGCGCGCGCCAAGTGTTTGTGATGATGGAACATCAGACCCGTCAGGGCGAAAGCAAGATCGTCGACGCATGCACCTATCCACTGACCGGCGTTGCCTGCGTCTCACGTATCTACACCGATCTCGCGGTGATCGATGTCACGGCGAACGGCTTGGTGGTTCGCGAAATGGTCGATGGTCTGACTTTCGATGAGCTGCAATCGATCACCGGTATCGACTTGCACGAGAGCCTGCAATGAACGACGCATTTATCTGCGATGCGATTCGCACGCCAATCGGTCGCTATGGTGGTGCATTAAAAGATGTCCGCGCCGATGACCTCGGTGCCATCCCGCTGCGAGCGTTGATGGCGCGTCATCCATCTTTAGACTGGAGCGCGGTGCAAGAAGTCGTATTCGGCTGTGCCAATCAGGCTGGCGAAGACAATCGCAATGTGGCGCGCATGTCGGCCCTGTTGGCGGGCTTGCCGCAAGAAATTGGCGCATCAACCATTAACCGCTTATGTGGTTCCGGTATGGATGCAGTCGGTACTGCTGCCCGCGCAATCAAATCGGGGGAAGCACAATTAATGCTGGCTGGTGGTGTCGAATCGATGACGCGTGCGCCGTTCGTACTGGGTAAGCCAGATTCGGCATTTTCGCGCCAAGCTTCGTTACAGGACACGACGATCGGCTGGCGTTTTGTCAATCCGCTGATGGCGTCGCTCTATGGCGTCGACAGCATGCCGCAGACTGCGGAAAACGTCGCTACCGATTACAACATTAGCCGCGCGGACCAAGATTTATTCGCGTTACGCAGTCAAGAAAAAGCCGCGCGAGCACAGCGCGACGGGTGTTTCGAAAATGAACTGACACCGGTTGCGATCATGCAGAAAAAAGAGTTGCCGATCCTGGTGACGAAAGATGAACACCCGCGGGCCACCACCATCGAAACATTAGCGGCGCTGCGACCGGTGGTGCATGCAAGCGGAACTATTACTGCTGGGAACGCGTCAGGGGTGAATGACGGCGCATGCGCACTGCTACTCGCCAGCGAAACTGCCGCTAATAAGCACGGGCTGGTACCGCGCGCGCGTATCGTCGGCATGGCCACCGCAGGAGTGGCACCGCGCGTTATGGGCATCGGACCTGCGCCGGCAGTCGAAAAAGTGCTGCAACTTACCGGTCTCACGCTTGATCAAATCGATTTAATTGAACTCAATGAAGCGTTTGCTGCGCAGGGGCTAGCAGTATTGCGCATGCTCGGCATCGCTGACGACGATGCCCGCGTTAATCCGTATGGCGGCGCGATTGCGTTAGGTCATCCGCTTGGCATGAGCGGCGCGCGTTTGGTCACAACAGCCATGTACCAACTACATCGAATGGGCGGTCGTTATGCCTTATGTACGATGTGTGTCGGTGTCGGTCAGGGTATTGCAATCATTATCGAGCGCGTTTAATCCGCTCACGTCGACAAGCCGTTGCCGCTGACTTCACAGCAGTAATTATCCTGCCGCACTGCATAAAAGCGGCAGCCCTATCTAATGACTTTTTCAGTACCACCGTTTTCGGAACCGACCGGCTCGCGCTTCTGCCCAAACCTTACCCCTGTCAGCGGTGCCACTCCCAGCATCCAATACGCAAGCATCCCAATAACGATGCCCCAAAATGCAGAGCCGAGTCCAAGAAACGTCATTCCTGATGCAGTACTAAGAAACGCAATCACTGATGCTTCGCGATGGTCTTCAGCAGCAATTACACCAGCAAGATTACTCGTGATTGCACCGAGTAGCGCAAGGCCAGCAAGTGTCGCCACTAATTCCTTCGGCAGCGAGGTAAATAGCAGCACCATCGAGCCTGCAAATGAACCCGCAATCAAATAGAAAACGCCGTTGGCAATGCCGGCGACATAGCGTCGCTTCGGGTCTTCATGCGACTCGGGACCGGTACAAATTGCCGCCGTGATTGCAGCGATCGCAATCGTAATTCCACCAAAGCAGGCAATCGCCAGCGACGCCAAGCTATTTACAGTCATGATCGGTCGAACCGACTGCTGATAGCCGGCGCCCTTGAGTACCGCCATCCCTGGCAGATATTGTCCGGCAAGCGTTGTCAACACTAAAGGAAATGCCAGACTCAGCGTGGCGTGCCATGAAAATTGCGGCGCTGTAAAGTGCGGTGTCGCCAGCGCGATTTGCAGCTGCGACAGATTTGAGAGCTGCGTGGTACCTGTTACTAGCGCTAGCAAAATCCCGGTTAACAGCAACAACACAATGCAATATCTGGGCAAGGTACGTCGGAATAACAGGTAAGCACCGATCATTCCACAGGTCAGCATGGGCAACGATCCGATCGCCTTGAATGCATTGAGACCGAACTGCAGAAGGATGCCGGCCATCATGCCGCTGGCGACGCCTTTTGGAATGCGCGTAATCAGCGCGTCGAAATAACCGGTCGCGCCAATCACCAATAGCAATCCCGCAGAAATGAGATACGCGCCAACCGCCTCACCTAACGACAATGCGGGAAATAACGTGATCAGCAATGCCGTTCCCGGGGCCGACCACGCCGTGATGATTGGTACTTTTAGCACTGCAGAAAGGACGATGCCCGATATTCCAGCACCAATCGAAATGCCCCATACCCAGGAAGCAAACATCGCATCTGACACGTGCCCAGCCTGCGCTGCCTGATAAAAAATCGCCAGCGGTCCCGCGTATGAAATAAGCACCGCGAGAAAGCCTGCAGCAACGGCTGACACTGAAAAGTCGTGCACCCTGCTTGAGCTTTGAAAATATTTATCCACGCGCTTGTCTCCATCTTTATTTTTTACAAACGATAAATAACTCAAACGATTACGTCCAAGACCGGTTGGGTATCTATTCCATACCCCACAGGTTGTTAAGATGGAGCGCACGTCATCCATACCAGAAGGGTATGCAAGCAATACTGCATCAGTATTAGACGGGTGCAGTCGCCACCTCTACTATCAACTCAAAATAGAAGTAGCTCGGCAACAAGCCCGCAAATAAAATAACTGGAGACGAAATGAAAACGACTTTTACACACATTGCTGCAGCCACCTCGTTACTTGCAATATCGCTTGCTGCAATGCCTGCCAGCGCGCAAGAACAGCCGATTAAGATTGGATTGATGTTGCCTGCCACAGGCACCTATGCCAATCTCGGCACCGCGATTGAAAACGGCTTCAAGCTGTATGTCACCGAACACGGTGGCAAGCTGGGAGGGCACGATATCGCTTACGCCAAAGTTGACGATGAATCGGATCCGTCGAAGGCCAACGATAACGTCAACAAATTGATTAAACGTGACCAGGTCGATCTGCTGATTGGTACCGTGCATTCAGGCGTCGCTCTCACGATGGCGAAAGTCGCGAAAGAAACCGGCACGCTGCTGATCGTGCCAAACGCTGGCGCCAACGCTATCACCGGCCCAATGTGTGCAAAAAATATCTTCCGCAGTTCGTTCTCAAGCTGGCAGTCAGGCTATGCGATGGGTAAGGTTGCAGCAGAGCGCGGCCACAAGCGCATCGTTACGATCACCTGGAATTATGCATTCGGCAACGAGTCGGTCGCGGCCTTTACCGAGGGTTTTGAAAAAGGCGGTGGCAAGGTCACCGAAAGCCTGTCACTGCCTTTTCCGAATGTCGAATTCCAGGCACTACTGACGCAAATTGCCGCACAAAAACCTGATGCGGTCTATGCCTTCTTCGCAGGTGGTGGCGCTGTTAAATTTGTGAAAGATTACGCCGCAGCTGGTTTGAATAAAACGATGCCGTTGTACGGCCCCGGCTTTTTGACTGACGGCACGCTAGAGGCGCAGGGTGCGGCCGCGCAGGGAATGCTGACTACGCTGCATTACGCCGACAACCTGAACACGCCACGTGACAACACATTTCGCCAAAGCTATTTGAAGGCGTATAAAACTGAGGCAGATACCTATGCCGTGCAGGGTTACGACGCAGCACAAATGTTCGATGCAGGCCTCAAAGCCGCTGGTGGTGATGTTAAAAAGCGCGACAAGATCATCGCCGGCATGGAAGCGGCAGTCATCGATAGTCCCCGCGGAACATTCCGCATGTCCGCTGCGCACAATCCAGTACAAGACATTTATCTGCGCGAAGTCAAGGGTGGTGCAAATTCCTACAAAGGGGTTGCGATCAAGGCCCTATCCGATCCAGCAAAAGGTTGCCGCATGTAAGTGCAGCAGGGCGATTTCAGTTCTTGTCTGACGCACTGTCACCATCGGTTTTCTCCGATGTTGGACGTGACGTGTCGAGAATTTGCATTTTCCTTTACCGATTGGATCTCGTCATGGATTTCCCGACCTTCCTCACGCAGTGCTTGAACGCAGTGCAATACGGCCTGCTGCTATTTTTAGTTGCCAGCGGACTCACCCTCATCTTCGGCATCATGGGGGTGATCAATCTCGCGCATGGCAGCTTTTACATGATCGGCGCCTATCTCGCGTGGTCACTCACCCCGCTTTTTGGCAGCCAGTTTATTTTGCAGTTACTCGGCGGGATGGTGCTTGCCGCCTTGCTCGGTTTTTTTCTTGAGTGGGCCTTTTTTAGTTTTCTTTACCAGCGCGAGCATCTTCAACAGGTGCTCATGACGTATTCGCTGATCTTGGTGATCGAAGAGGTGCGCAGCATTCTGGTCGGTAACGAAGTGCATGGCGTGCCAACGCCATCATGGCTTTCAGGCAGCATCCATCTCGGTGTGATGAACTATCCCATCTATAACTTGTTTGCGTGCGCAGCTTGCCTGATCGTTGCAGCGCTGTTGTATTTGATCGTCAATCGCACCCGGCTGGGAATGATGATTCGCGCCGGGGCCAGCAACCGGGATATGGTGCGCTCGCTCGGCATCAACGTCACGATGCTGTACCGGATTGTGTTTGCCGCGGGCGTGGCGCTTGCTGCTCTAGCAGGCATGATTGCCGCGCCAATGACCTCGGTGTATCCCGGTATGGGCGGTGGCGTTTTGATCATCTGTTTTGTCGTTGTTGTCATTGGCGGTATCGGCTCGATATCGGGGGCACTGTTAGCGTCGTTATTGGTCGGACTCGTGGATACCTTTGGCAAGGTGTTTTTCGCGCAGTTGAGTGGACTGTCGGTGTATGTGCTGATGGCGCTCATTCTGCTGTGGCGTCCGCAGGGCCTGGTCAGCAAAGGATATTGATCATGACAAGCCATGTTTCAACGACCTCGCAGGCTGCTCCAAACGTGCAACGCAATCAATTAGCTTCGATCAGCATCCCCATCATTATCCTGATACTCCTGATTGCAGCACCATCGTTGTTGACACCTTGGTTGGCAGACCTGGTGCAAAAAATCATGATCTTTGCAGTGTTTGCACTTAGCCTCGAACTACTCGTCGGTACGACAGGGTTGGTAAGTCTCGGGCACGCTGCCTATTTTGGTATTGGCGCGTATCTGGTAGCGCGTATTTCGCCCGAAGCAGGACCTGGATCGATTCTATTTCTGCTGCCGATTGCTGCACTTGGCGCAGGCGTGTACGCATTGTTTGTCGGTGCGCTCAGCCTGCGTACCCGAGGTGTTTATTTCATTATGGTCACGCTTGCTTTCGCCCAAATGGCTTATTTTGTGATCCACGATACGCACATCGCGGGTGGTAGCGATGGCATGTTTATGAGTTTCCGACCCATCGCTGCTATCGGTGGCACGACGATCATCGATCTCGAGCTACCCCTGCATCGTTATTACTTTGCACTCGGTATTTTGGCGGCGACCTTCGGCCTTTTGTCCGTACTGCAGCGCTCGCGCTTTGGTCATACTCTTGCCGGCATCCGCGTCAATGAACAGCGCATGCGTGCCGCAGGATTTAATACGTATGCGTACAAACTTGCTGCATTTGTGATCGCTGCCATGTTGGCCGGTGTGGCGGGATTCCTGATGGCAGCCAAGGACGGCGCAGTAAATCCCGAACTGTTGTCATGGCATACCTCTGGTGAAGTTTTGCTGATGGTTATTTTGGGCGGCATGGGCTACCTGCGCGGTGCAGTTATTGGTGCAGTCGCTTTCATTTTGCTGAAAGAAGGTTTTTCTTCTGAAGCAGTTGTCGGCGCACTCGCTACGCGCTGGCAACTTACGCTTGGTCTGACCATGATCTGTCTGGTGGCATTCATGCCGAAGGGGCTGATAGGTTTACAATCGCAGTGGCGCATGCGCCAGAAAGGTGAGCAGCGTGTCAGCTAATTCTCCCATCCTGCAAGCCACGACACTGTCGCGCCGATTTGGTGGACTTGCTGCAGTCGACCAAGTATCTATCGATGTTTGCCTGCGCGAGATTCATGCGGTAATCGGGACCAATGGTGCCGGCAAATCTACCCTGATCAATATGTTGTCTGGTGAGCTCGCACCATCGGATGGCGAACTACGCATGAACGATATCGACATCACAGGTTGGAGCCAAGCCCGACGCGCCCGCGCTGGTATCGGGCGTAGTTACCAGCGCACCACGATATTTCCGAGCTTTTCATTACTGGAAAATTGCAGGCTCGCGGCGCAAGCAACGATGCAACGCCCGATGCGGATTTGGGAATCAGCCGCTTCGTGCAAGCACAGCATCGATATCGCATGGCGTTCGCTGGAGGCAACTGGTCTGCATGATTGTCCCAATACCAACGCCGGCGAAGTCAGTCACGGTCAACAGCGCCAACTCGAAATCGCAATGTGCCTTGCTACCGCGCCGGTCGTCTTATTACTCGATGAGCCATTGGCTGGTATGGGCGCGGAAGAAACCGAAAGAATGCTCGGCCTGCTCGAACAACTGCGAGCAACCCATGCAATCGTTCTCGTTGAGCACGACATGGACGCTGTTTTCCGGGTTGCCGATCGTGTGACCGTGATGGTCAACGGCAAAGTGATTGCCAGCGGCAACCCGGAGTACATCCGCAACGACCCCCTCGTTAAAACAGCCTACCTAGGGGACCACGATGCTGCGCATTGATTCGCTGAACGCGTATTACGGTCACAGCCATATCCTGCACGATATTAATTTCCAGATCGAGGCGGGACAGTCGGTTGGCCTTTTGGGCCGCAACGGCATGGGCAAAACTACACTGATTCGAAGCTTGATGGGACTGGTTCCTGGCCGCAAGGGGTATGTGTATTGGCATGGCAAAGATGTCAGCCGTAACGCTCCTGAACAAATGGCGCGGCTGGGTATAGGATACGTGCCGGAGGGACGTGGCATTTTCCCGAATCTGTCGGTGCGCGAGAATTTGATGATGAGCGCGCGCCGTGGTCCGAGCGGTCGTAATGATTGGAACTTCGAGCGCGTAATGGAAACTTTTCCGCGCCTGGCGGAGCGGCTCGACCATGGCGGCCAGCAGCTATCGGGTGGTGAACAGCAAATGTTGTCTATTGGCCGAGCGTTGATGACGAATCCCGAACTGTTAATTCTTGACGAGGCAACCGAAGGTTTAGCGCCGCTGATCATGGTCGAAATTTGGCGCGTTATCGGCATGATTCGCCAAACAGGCATTAGTACCTTAGTTGTCGATCGAAATTTTAATGCTGTACTGTCGAACACGGATGTGGCAGTGGTAATGGAAAAAGGGCAAATCGTCCAGAGCGGTAGCGCTGCAGCCTTACTGGCATCCCCAGACCAACTGACCCGTTATCTTGGCGTGTAAGGCAAACCTGACAAAATTTATAATAAGAGCAAAACGCGAGAAGTTTCGATATTGCCGACGTAGCGGGAGGTAAGCTATTAATGAAAAAGCGTCATTTATGGGATTGCGTAGCAGATTACCCGGGTAGGCTTGACTCTATAACTTCTTGATAAGGGAGAGATATTCCTCTCGTCTAGCATCGAAAGAAGTTCGTAATTCTACTCAGTTGAAGACACGAAGTTAGCTTGCAGCGCGAGCGCCGATGTTCGGCCAGAACTCAATTACTTAGAACAAGCACTGCTATTGATAAGGCTCACCCAGCCTTCAGGTCAGTGCCTCTGATCTCGGCGAAATCCGCCCTGTAAATCATCACACATACAATGCGCTTTAATTAGCGTTCGACGTTGCTCTTTGACGGACCAAGGCAATGTCCCAAATCGTAGTTACGAAAGTAGCTTTGCGAATCGCAGTGCCTCAATTTCTCCCTCGAAAAGAGACGATGATTTGTTTCATCGCTAGCCAGAAAATTGTCAAAAGCCTGCAAATTAACGCAAAATTTGGATCAATTTTGGGACAGTGAAAAAGCGAATTTTCCACCTATCACCACTAATTTTTACCAATAGGTAAATAGATAAAATATCTAAGCCATTAATAAGATTAGAAAATTTCCTAAAATTTTGGTGGGCCTCCCGTGAGTCGAACACGGCACCAACGGATTATGAGTCCGCTGCTCTAACCAAGCATGAGCTAGAGGCCCAATTCTTTGCTAGCTGACGTTGTTCGGCAGCTAGTACCTGTCTCTATCCGGCCTTTGCGATAGCAATGGCACCGTAAGGGGTGGTGCATCGTCCGGATTTAATTCCCTTCGAGGAAACTCTTCAATCGATCCGAACGCGATGGATGCCGCAATTTACGCAACGCTTTCGCTTCGATCTGACGAATCCGTTCACGCGTGACGTCGAATTGCTTTCCGACTTCTTCCAGCGTGTGGTCAGTCGACATCTCGATACCGAACCGCATGCGCAGAACTTTCGCCTCGCGTGGGGTCAATGAATCGAGCACGTCTTTGACGACACCTCGCATCGATGCATGCAACGCCGCATCTGCTGGTGCCAGTGTGTTGTTGTCCTCGATAAAGTCACCCAGATGCGAATCATCGTCGTCACCAATTGGCGTTTCCATCGAGATCGGCTCTTTGGCAATCTTCATGATCTTGCGGATTTTTTCTTCCGGCATTTCCATCTTGATTGCCAGTGTCGCTGGATCTGGCTCGGCGCCAGTTTCCTGCAAGATTTGGCGCGAGATGCGATTCATCTTGTTGATGGTTTCGATCATGTGCACCGGAATGCGGATCGTGCGCGCTTGGTCAGCGATCGAGCGCGTAATCGCCTGACGAATCCACCAGGTTGCATAGGTTGAAAACTTGTAACCGCGACGATATTCGAATTTGTCGACTGCTTTCATCAAGCCGATATTGCCTTCCTGGATCAGATCGAGGAATTGCAAACCACGGTTGGTATATTTTTTGGCGATGGAAATCACGAGGCGCAAATTGGCTTCGGTCATTTCGCGTTTAGCCTTGCGCGCTTTCATTTCGCCGGCAGCCATCTTTTTATTGATGTTGCGCAGATCAGGCAGTGGCAGCACGACGCGCGCTTGCAGATCGATCAGCTTTTGCTGCAACTCTTTAACAGTCGGCACATTGCGCGCAAGGATGACGCTGTACGGATGATTGCCGCTGACTTCGCCATCAACCCAGGTCAGGTTGGTTTCGTTACCCGGAAACACCTTGATAAAGTGGCTGCGCGGCATGCGGCATTTATTGACCGCCACATCCAGAATCTGCTTTTCGATATGGCGCACTTCATCGACCTGACCGCGCAAAGTGTCGCAGAGCTTTTCGACGACTTTAGCGGTGAAGCGAATGGTCAGTAACTCTGCCGAGATCGTTTCCTGCGCCTTCACGTAAGGCTTCGAGTTATAGCCCTCGCGCTCGAACGCCTTGCGCATCTTGTCAAACTGCGTCGAAATATTGCTGAACTTAACTAGCGACTCGCGCTTTAATTGCTCAATCTGTTCGGCAGTAAAACCGGCGGCTCCGGAAGCATTGACTTCTTCTTCCTCGCCCTCTTCGCTTTCTTCGGCTTCTTCTTCGTCGTCGTCCGTTGCGGTTGCCGCTGGCAATACTGGTTCGATTACCAGCATGTCGACCAGGCCGTCAACGATTTCATCGATCTTGATTTCGTCATTGGTAATGCGATCTGCCGCGGTGAGGATTTCGGCGATCGTGGTCGGGCAAGCGGAAATTGCCTGGATCATGTCTTTCAAGCCATCTTCGATGCGCTTGGCAATTTCAATCTCGCCTTCACGGGTCAGCAATTCGACCGAGCCCATTTCGCGCATATACATGCGAACAGGGTCAGTAGTGCGACCAAAATCTGAATCGACGGTAGACAGGGCAGCTTCGGCTGCAGCCTCGGCATCGTCGTCGCTGGCAACGGTGGCGACGTTGTCAGTCAGCAGCAGGCTTTCGGCATCGGGCGCGTGTTCGTAGACTGCAATACCCATGTCGTTGAAGGTACCGATAATGCCTTCGATTGCTTCCGGATCGACAATGTTTTCCGGCAGATGATCGTTGATCTCGGCATACGTCAGAAAACCACGTTCCTTGCCGAGCTTGATTAAGGTCTTAAGCTTCTGGCGGCGGCGTTCTAGCTCTTCTTCGGTGGCTTCGGTGTCGTTCGAAAATGCATCTTTCAGCAGGGCTTTTTCTTTTGCCTTGCGATCCTTGGCTTTGGCTTTGTCGACCGCTTTCAGCTCGGCGCGCTCGACAGCATTCAGTGCCGCGACTTCATCGTTTTCGGGCTGGAACTCTTTCGGCTTGCGGCCACGTCGGCCGGGCACTTTGATCGACGGCAGCACATAGCTGGACGTGTCGATAGCTGCCAGCGTTGCCGCATCGGTCGTTTGGCTGACCGTCGAGGTAATCATCACGGCAATACCGGGCCTGCTTTCCACCTTGGTAGCTGCTTTGGCGACCGGCTTGACGGCGGTCTTGGATTCGGATTTCTTGTTAGTCACGGAAACTTTCAATTGCGCGGATACCGGGGTTGCCTGATGGGGTGGCGCCGACTTGACCTTGACCGCTGTTACAGGTGATGGTTTTGATCCGGATTTCAATACTGCGTTCGTTGATATTTTGCTTGATTTGGCACCCAAGGCTTTACCGGCGGATTGTGGCGCAAC
>JAYTZV010000198.1:0-29202 GCA_043741695.1 Burkholderiales bacterium | reverse complement strand
GGCGCCGGGATCGGTGACGGGTGATGATGCGGAAGGAGTTTTACGCTTTGCCATGTGAAGTATTCTAGCAGCTTTGACACTGGCCTCTTTCGCGCTTTCCCCGTTTTTTACCTTGCCCCGGATGGTTTTTATGTGTCGGGTGCGCTGGCTGCAGAACATAGATAATACGGGTCTGTTGCTGCGGATTTTTGTATCCGCTGCGTCTCTATCTGCTCTGATCGGATGTCATGCTTACTACCCCGCTCCCTGATACCCCCCACCAACGTGCACTGGTCTGGTTTCGCCGCGATCTACGCGTGTTCGATCATGCCGCGCTGCATCACGCGCTGAAGAATAGTCGCGCGGTATTTTGTGTTTTTATTTTTGATCGGGAAATTCTTGAAAAACTACCGTCGCAAGATCGGCGTGTTGAATTTTTGCATGCCAGCCTGATCGAGTTGCACGCTGAGTTGCACAAGCTCGGTGGCGCACTGATCGTGCGCCATGCGTATGCTGCGCATGACATTCCACTGCTGGCAAAATCGCTCGATGTCGATGCGGTATATATCAATCGTGACTACGAGCCGGCTGCGGTTGCGCGTGACGCTGCCGTTGAAACAGCGTTGTCGGGTCTCGACATTGAAATGCATGCGTTCAAGGATCAAGTTATTTTCGAGCAGAGTGAAGTGTTGTCGATGGCCGGCAAACCGCTGTCAATTTTTACGCCCTACAAAAACGCATGGCTAAAAAAGCTGCAGTTCGATAATTCGGATCATTACGTGCGGGCCTATCCGATCGAACCGTATGCGGAGCACTTCGCGGTTGCGCCGGCGCAGCCGGACATGCCGTCACTGCAGCAACTCGGGTTCACACCATCAAATTTTAATGAATTGCAGATTCCCACCGGCATGTCGGGTGGTCAGGCATTGCTGGAAAATTTTCTGGAGCGTATCGACAAATACAAAGTAGCGCGTGATTATCCGGCGATAAAAGGGCCATCGTATTTATCGGTGCATCTGCGATTCGGTACGGTCTCGGTACGCCATCTGGCCCGGCGTGCCAGCGAAATAGCGCGCACCGCAGCCGACGCCGCTGGTGCACAGACCTGGCTGGCCGAGCTGGTCTGGCGCGATTTTTATTTCATGATCCTGCATCACCATCCGCATGTAGCGCAGCGCGCCTTCAAAGCCGACTACGATGCGATTGCGTGGGAAACCGGACCTGCCGCTGACGCGGCGTTTGAAGCATGGTGCGAGGGTCGCACTGGCTATCCGTTGGTAGATGCAGCAATGGCGCAGCTCAATCAGACCGGCTACATGCACAACCGGCTGCGCATGGTCACGGCCTGCTTCTTGATGAAAGATCTCGGTATCGACTGGCGGCGCGGTGAAGCCTACTTCGCTGAAAAATTGATCGACTTCGATCTGTCGGCCAACAACGGCGGCTGGCAATGGGCGGCGTCGTCAGGTTGCGATGCGCAACCGTATTTCCGGATTTTCAATCCCATCACGCAGTCGGAAAAATTCGACCCGGACGGCAAATTCATTCGTCGCTATGTGCCGCTGTTGGCCAAGCTAGGCAACAAGCAGATTCACGCACCGTGGTTATTGTCGAAGATGGAACTCGATCATGCGGGTGTCGAGCTCGGAGGTAATTATCCAGCACCGATCGTGCAACATGATCTGGCACGCAAGCAGACCTTGCAGCGATATGCGGTGGTTAAAAAAGCGGCGGTGGATGTTGTTGATTCGGTTGATGTGGATTGATTTTGGCGACGGATTTACTGCGCGACTGCATTTGACTATCTGAAATAAAACCGGAGCCAACAACGTAGTCCGCTCTCCTGATTGGCCGTGAAGATAAACATACATATGGTTATCGATCTTGGTGCGTTTCATTCGAAGAGTAGCGTAAGGTCGGTAAATCATCTGCGAATGATTGATTTTTTATATCCGCGGACCTATATTCATATCGTTAGAGCGCAGCAAAAATCGAGGGGCCAAAATGGAATCTACCGTTGAAAAATCATTCGAAACGAAATCTGATTACGAGCAGGATTTTTATGCATGGACCCAGGAGCAAGCTCGACTTCTCAAGTTGGGTAACCTTTCGCGTCTTGATGTCAAAAATCTGATCGAAGAGGTAGAGGACATGGGCCGCAGCGAACTGCGATCATTGGATTCGGCGATCAAACAAGCCGTCCTGCACCTCGCCAAACTTGCTTACTCGCCATCCGAAGATCCGCGCGCAGGTTGGAATGCGTCGGTGGTCAAGCAGCGGGATGAAATTGAAGAACTGCTCGAGGCTAATCCGAGTTTCAAATCGAAACTAGATAGGTCGTTCGAAAAAGTGTGGCCAGGCGCGCGCAAAATCGCTATTGCCGATTTGGCCGTATTCAATGAGAAGCCCGTCATACCAATCGAGTGCCCGTTTACCTTGTCGAATCTGCGAGATGAAGGATTTCTTCCGGTACGAGTATCTGCGAGCCCACTCTAAAAAACAGGACGCCTCGACTCGGAATTGACGGGCGTGTTGAGCCGCCGATACCTCTCCGGGAAAAAGTGCTGAAAAAATTTCAAGAGCAACTTTTGGCTCAAGACTTTCATTTCAGACTACTTTTAAACGTCAACAGCGGATTAAACGACCGGTTTGCCAACAAGACTAACTTTTTCCGCGCACCGCAGACCTGCTCCGACCAGCACCGATTGCAACCACTGTTACACGTGCGCCGCTTTGCCTTGAATAAATCCCGCAATCGCTTTCAGCAAATCATCTTCCTGAAACGGCTTGCCAAGATATTCATTCACACCGAGCTCCATCGCGTAATTACGATGTTTTTCAGCGGTGCGTGAAGTGATCATCACGATCGGAATATGCCGTGTACGTTCATCACCGCGCACATTGCGGGTCAGATCGAAGCCATCCATGCGCGGCATTTCGATGTCGACCAGCATTACATCCGGCGTGATTGCCTGCAACTGCTGCAGCGCATCGACACCATCTTTCGCCAGTACCACCTGGTAGCCTTCACGGCTGAGCAAACGTTGCGTAACACGGCGCACGGTGAGTGAATCATCGACCACCATCACGATATTTTGCGTGCGCAAACCTTGTACTGCTTCAGTGCTCGGTGACCGTGGCTGTGCACTGTCGATCTCGGCAACTGCACCAGTTGGCGTGCGCGCTTCGCCGCTGGAATCTCCCGCTGCTCGCGCTTGTTCAATCGCGGCACGCTGCGCCAGCGGCACCGGATTCAATATCAATACGATTTCACCGGAGCCCAGCACGGTGGCACCAGCGATGCCGATCATGCGCGCCAATTGCGGGCCGATATTTTTGACGACAACTTCGCGGTTACCGAGAATATCGTCGACGTGAATCGCGACCCGGTCATTGCCGCTTTTTAAAATAATCAGCGGTGAATATTGCTGCGCGACCGGTACGGTGTCGCGTTCACCCAGCAGCGCTGGCAGATAAAACAGCGGCACGCGATGGCCTTGCCAAATGACGGCACCCTCGTTGTAGGCCGCTGCCAGTGCGGTGGCTTTTAACTGCTGCACTTGTTCGACCAGTACCGACGGCACCGCATAGGTTTTGTCGCCAGTGCGTAGCACGACGACCTGCGTGACCGCCAATGTCAGCGGCAAGTGAATGGTGAACTGCGCGCCTTTGCCAGCTTGCGAAACGATCGCTACCCGACCGCCAAGCGCAGTCGCTTCCGAACGCACCACGTCCATACCGACGCCGCGACCGGCCAGCTCAGTGACTTCGTGCGCGGTTGTAAACCCCGGATTGAAAATTAGGTCAGTGAGTTCGGTTTCCGACACGTCATGCCCATGCGTCAGCAACCCGGTTGCTTCTGCCTTGCTGCGAATACGCTGCAGATCAAGTCCGCTACCGTCGTCAGAAAACTGCAGCACGACTTCATTACCTTCCTGCCGGATTTCGACGCGCAATTCGCCGGTTTCACTTTTGCCGGCGGCACGTCGCTGCTCGCGTGATTCAATGCCATGCACAATCGCATTACGCAACAAGTGCTCGAATGGTCCAGCCATTTTTTCGAGTACGCTGCGGTCAATTTCGACTGCGCTGCCGCGGATATCGAGGTTGACGCGCTTATCGACTTCCTTCGATGCCTGGCGCGTAACGCGGTACAGGCGCTCTGAAATACTGGCGAATTGCACCATCCGTACCCGCATTAAATCCTGTTGTAGATCACGCGTGAGGCGCGCTTGCGCTGCAAGGTCAACCGTTGCGCCGTCCACGGTACGCGCCAGATTCTGCTGAACCGAGGCCACGTCACTAACGCTTTCGGCCATCATGCGGGTAATTTCCTGCAGGCGCGTGAAGCGGTCAAATTCAAGTGGATCGAATTCGCGATCCGGCGAATTGGCCATGCGTGAGGTAATTTGGGTTTCTGCCTGCATTTCGATTTCGCGCAACTGCTCGCGCAAGCGTGCAACGTTGTCCGTGAGCTCGCCCAGCGACTGGCGCAGCGTGCCAACTTCGGTTTCGAGTTTGGAACGCGAGATCGATACTTCACCCGCCTGGTTGACCAGCCGGTCGAGAATATCGGCGCGTACCCGTACCAGGGCCACGTTGCCAGTTGTTCCAGCCACACCACCGTTGGCCGTGGCGGCGGTTGGTGCGACTTCAGTGCGATCGCGACTACGTCTTTCCTGACCGCCAAACGGCACGGGTGACACGGCAGTTGATGGTGTTGATATCGGCCCCGGCGTGGCGTTCGTCGTGGCGCCAGCTGCAGCATGCAGTTCAGGCGCATTCGGTGGCGCGATAGCGGCAGAGACGGCTGGATGCTGCAGAGCGTCGAACAAATGCAATCCGTGATCATGCCGGCTCAGCAGTTCATCCAGTGCCGCTTCGTTCGGTGCACCGTGACGCAGCATTTGCTCGACCCGGGTCTCGGTTTCATGCATGTACTGACCGAGGCTCATCGCACCTGCCATGCGCGCGCTGCCCTTGATCGTGTGTAGCAAACGCAAGACCGATTGCGGCAGCGATGCACTGTTCAAATTCTTTTGCCACGCCCGCAATGCTTCGCCCATCTGCGGCAGCATATCGCGGCCTTCTTCGATAAAGATCGGCAGCAGATCGGCGTCGAGTTCGTCCTTGATCGCCAACGCGGAGTCGAGCACTACATCGCCCGGTTTGGCAAAGACCGGCTCAACAAACGCAACCGGGCGCTCCAGCGCAGGAACGCCAGCACTGAACGGCGTGTTGGGGGCGATATTGACTGACGCTGGTGCAACTGGTGCAACTGGTGCAGGCACGACAGGCACAACAGGCACGACAGGCACGGATATTAAGTGCGGCACGAGCGGCTCGACGTCCGCAGCAGCAGGGCCAGTCGACACTGCCGCAAGCTCAGGCTGCGCATCATCTGCCAATGCATGAATGGGGTCATGTTCTACCCCAGCGTCCATCGCATTTGCCATCTCGTTCGCGAGCCCGACCGGCAAGTCCGCAAGCGAATCAGCAGGTAACCCTACGGAAACTTCAGACGCAATCAGCGCATCCGGACGACTGTCGAGATCTTTCAAAAACGCGACCAGTAAATTGATCTGTGCCGGTTCGTGTAACGGCAGGTCGCCTAGTGCAAATTCCTGCAGCATCGCTTTCAGCAATGCGACGCATTGTTCAAGCACGTCATAGTCGGACGATATCAACGGCACTGGCTTGCGCGCCAACAGCTGATAGATATTTTCGAGCGCATGCGCGACTTCCTGCAGCGCCGTAAAACCAACCGTGGCCGAACTGCCCGCCAGCGAATGTGATGCATGCACTGCCTGAATTGAAACCGGGCGCTTGGGCTCGTGCCGCCACTCCGCCAGATCCTGACCCAAGAGCCGCACCAATTCATCGGTTTCAGCGAGGTAAATATTGTGCAACGGAACGCTGATTTCGAGATCGCCGATCCGTTTGACATTGTCGTCGGGTCTGGCAGGAATTTTGCCGATGCTGTTGACGTTACCGATATGCGGAAAGTCGATGACGGATGCGGTGCTTGCTGTCGTGGCCGGTGCGGTAGGTTCCGGTAGCGTTGGCAAATCATGCGCGCCTGGCTCCGTAACATCCTGTGCTTCATCGGATGTATCAACCGTTTTACCCGACGCCGATTGTGCGTGCAAGATGCTGTCGGCAATCGACTCATCCGCAGTCAAAGCTGCTGCATCGTGTGGTACTACACCGTGCTCGGTAACGGTACCTGGCAACATTGCACTGAAGGCGTCTTCGGCTTTCGGTACCGATGCCGGCTGAAGCGAATCAAATATGCCGATCGCGAGCGGTGCATCGATTGCGGCTGGAGCGTTGAGTTCGGCGCTGTGTTCGGCGTTTTGTTCGGCGTTAATTTCGGCATTGAACCCAGTGTTGAGCTCGACGTCGTACGCGTCATGATGCTCACCGTCATGCTCCATCTCAAGCGTGTTATCGATCTGCGCCGGCACGTGCGCCGGTGCATGCGCCGGCACCTGCTCCACAGCCGGCGGCAGAGCTGTCAAGCTGAATGGCTCGCCCTGCATGACCCTCTCTGCCGCGTCGACCAGCGCCTGCGGGGTGCGATCCGAGCGTCCGGTCTGTTGCAGATCTGCGACCCATTCCGTCATGATTCCCGTTGCCGCGTCGAGCAGCGCATACAGATTAGCCGATCCGCCATGCCCTTCCGATAAGCGCAGGTTGAGTGCCTGCTCGATACTCCATGCCGCCTCACCCAGCGCATTCAAGCCCACCATGCGACCGCTGCCCTTGAGCGTGTGAAATGAGCGCCGCAAAGTTGTCAGTGGTGCCGGGTTATGGGGATCGCTACGCGAGTCAGGAATCGACTGCCGCACGGCACTTAGCACCTCATCGGCTTCGGTCAGAAATATTTCGAGCAATTCGGCGTCGACTGCTTCATCGGATTGCGGCGTAACTGCGGTGGGTGCTATTGCTTCAGCATCTGGCTGGGACGGCACAGCCGCACCGGAGGTGACGGTGACGATGGCGGCAAGATGCTCTTGCGATGTCGCAAAATCCGGCTGCGCCAGCAAGTCGATCGCTGCCTTCGCGCGCTCACTGGCATCCTGGTTGTCCAGTAATTTGGCGTCACGCTGCACTTGGTGCAGCGACGCGCGCAGTTGGTCTTGCAGCATTGCGTTGTCTGGTTGCGCTTGGAGAGAATGCGCCAGCGAGGCCGACTGCTGCTGATGCTGCCGCATCTCGTCTTCAACGGTCGCAGGTGCGTCGTGCAGTGAAGGCACCGGCACCTGTGCTGTGGCCCCTTCGGATACACCCGGAGCCGCTGCACGTGCTGCTGGCACGGCAAGTGCTGGCGCAAGCGCAGTTGTGTTCAGTACTTCAGCCTGAGCAAGCTCATCCGCTGCACCATTCAGTGCTGGACTCGAATGAGTATCTTCCTGCTCAGGCGTCAGCTTTTTTTCGATCAGATTTGCGCGGAAAATGCCGTGCTCCTGATCAAAATGAAAGCGGCCATGCACCGCATCGGGATGCAGTTGCAAGGTCTCGATGAAAAAGCTCAGCGCGCCAATGTTCTGTGCAACCGCAGTGAATGCAGCAGCGTCGGGAGTAATGTCCTCGGGCGCATCGATGAACCTCAGCACGACAGCTTGGGTATGTGCAATAGCGAGCATCGCATCGTCTTGATCGAGCACCGCAAGCGCGCCACCGATCTGATGCAGCACTGGACCGATTTGCGGCAGGCTGCTGCGATTGGTCGGCTCACGGAAATACTCTTCCAGTGTTTTTTCAACCTGACGCAAGCTCGCCTGCATTTCTGTTGCGATCACATTCAGCGTCTGCCGCTGCTGTGCCGCGCGCGACATGTCGTCGAGCCACTCCGCACCTTCTTTCGGTGTTTCGCCCGCCACAATCGACAGCAGGCGCGCAGTCAGCGCATCGGCGCGGGTCGAGAATGTGTCATCAAGGCGGCCGATGTGACTCAACGCATTTTCAACAAACAGCAGACTGGTCGCCATTTCCAGGCCCAGTCGGTCACCGGGACGCGAATGCGCCGCTAGCCGGGCAATACCATTGAGCTCGCGCAGGAGCTTGGAGAGCGATGCAGAGCCAAGCTTGCTGCCAATTTCCATCAAGTGCCGTATCTCTACTTCGTAGGGTTCGGCGACACTGGCGTCGCCGCTGGCGATTCGGTTCCACAAGGTCTTGGCTTGAGTTAGTGCTTCTCGTGCCTGCACCAGCAAGGCCGCATCAACCTGTCCGTAGCGCTGGCTGGCGTAATCGGTCGGTACCAGACCCGTCAGCCCATATGCCTGCTGGATCTGCTGCGCGTGCGGTGACGGCTCGGCAATCCGCGCAATAAAAAATAAAGCGTCGCGCATCAAGCGTTCGGCAATGCTGTTTGAGCCCTCACTCAAGCGTCGAATTTGCAGATTGATGCGTGCGAACAATTGCTTGACGTAGCGCTCCGACGGAATCTGCCCCGACGCAACGCCTTCGCCGAAGCCATTCAGCACCCACCAGAAGCGTTGTGACTGCGGGTTGTCTTGCGCCTGCTCGATTTCGGCGACGATCGATTGCAATGCCGCAGCTCCTGCCGGTACGGCCGTGGCGTCGGACTGCTTCAAAAATGGCAGCAAGGCCATCTCGAAGCGTTTGCGCAACTGCAGATAGTTCGTCGGTGCAGCGCCATGCGCGGCCGCAGGCAGCGTTGGTCGCGCCGCCATATTCGGAAAAAAAAGATCAGCCGGATGAATGCGTTCTGCGCCACGCAGTTCGAGCAACGCACGGTAGTACGGGAATAATCGGACCGGCTGATGCGCACCGCCGCTCAACAATTCTTCGAGATATTCGGCCAGCGCCTGGTACGCTTTTTCAATGACGTGTGCGACCTCGGTAGTAAGCACGATCTGGCCAGCTTCGATCCGCTCCAGTAAATCTTCGGTGGTCTCGGTAATGATGGCAACGCCGTCAATGTCGACAATTTGCAGCGCGCCATCGGCCTGATGCAGATAGGTTTTTGCATGCCGCAGGGGAGTGCCCTGCGCGTCGGCATCCTGCGCCACCGCATCAAACAAGGCAGCCTTCGACTTGGCGAGCGCCTCGCGGATCTCGCCCATGACCCACGACAGCGAGCCGGCATCGAAGTTGTCCCGCACACCAGGCGCGGAGACGGAAGTTGGGGTGCTCATGACTACCTCGCGGGAAATCTAAACGCAGTAACTTTGAAAACAATCAGCCTCGGCGATGGCCGGTTCAGCTGTACTGTGCTGCATGCATCTTCCGCGCCAGTGCCGTAATGCGGCACTACCGCGCTCGGCTTACAACATCGATCAGGCAGCGACGCGGAATCGCGACACGGAATTTTTCAGCTCTTCTGCCAGCCGTGACAATTCGCGAATCGACGATGCAGTTTGCTGTGTACCTTGCTGCGTCTGCTCGGTCACAGTCAAGATGTTTTGAATATTTTGCGCAACACCGTTAGCCGATGTGGCCTGCAATTCGGTCGCCGATGAAATGCCCTGAATCAGTTCAGCCAGACGGTTCGATACGCGTCGGATATCCGACAGCGCCGCGCCTGCCGCGTCGGACAACTTGGCTCCCTCGACCACACCCTGCGTCGATTTTTCCATAGCGGCGACCGCATCGTGCGTATCGGTTTGAATGGTACGCACCAGCGCACCAATCTGCTTGGTGGCTTCGCCAGAACGTTCCGCCAGTCGCTGCACCTCTTCTGCCACCACCGAGAAACCGCGTCCTGCTTCGCCTGCTGACGCTGCCTGAATTGCCGCGTTCAGCGCCAATACGTTGGTCTGTTCAGTAATATCAGAAATTAGCTCGGTAATTTCACCAATCTCTTGTGACGATTCACCGAGTCGCTTGATGCGCTTGGAGGTTTCCTGAATTTGCTCACGAATTTCGTGCATACCCTTGATCGCGTTTTCCACCGCTTTCGAGCCCTGCTCGGCTGCAGTCACCGACTGTCGCGCCACCTCGGCGGATTCATTTGCCGACTTCGATACGTCGGTAATTTGCACCGCCATGTCGAGCACGGCCTGGCCGGTTTCCTGAATTTCACGCGATTGTTTTTGTGATGCTGCCAGCAGTTCAGTAGAAATATTCTGCGCCTGATTGGATGCTGATGTCACGCGCTCGGCGGTGTTGGTCACGCGACCAACAAGTCCGCGCAATTCTTCCACCGTATAGTTGACCGAGTCGGCAATGGCACCCGTGATGTCTTCCGACACCGTGGCCTGAATGGTCAAGTCACCATCAGCGACTTCCTGCAATTCGTTCATCAGGCGCAAAATTGCAGCCTGATTTTGCTCGTTGGTTTCTTTGGCTTCTTCTTGCTGACGCTGCGCTTCAAAACGTTGAAGTTCTGCTTCCTGCCGACGGGCATCCGATTCCTGCCGACGAATCCGGCTGTCCTGCAAGAACACCAGTGCCACACCAAATGCAGCCGTCAAGGCCAGCAGCGCCATCAGCAACATCGCATAAAACGACCAGTTGAACGAGTCCTGCTCGCCACGATACGTGTTCTGCAACACGGATAATTTATTCTTCAGTGCCTCATTTTCGGTAAAGATCAATTGCTCGGCCTGTTTTGCCGCGATGAAGTTTTGCAGGCTACCGAGAATCGACGAGACCGATACCTGATACTCGGCAAACAGCGTCTGAAGTTCGACAAGTTTGTCGCGGCTATCTTTATCTTTGGAGGCTGTTAAACGCAACACGTCACTACCGTTCAGAAAACCATCGGTAATGTCTTTGAAGGTGTTGGTGTCTTTACCTAGCAAAAATGCCGTTTCGGGATTCACACCTTCCGTTGTCAGAAATTCGTTCGCGCTGCGACCGAGCCGCTGCGTCAACATCACCAATTGCCCCGCCGCTGAAATCTCACGCGGAGTCGCACCACCCTGTGCTTTCAACGTCGAAATTTGCTCGGTCAGTTCGAGCAAACCCGGTGTCAACGTATTGAGTTTTTGCAACGTCTGCCCGAATCCGGTCAACTCTTTTTTCAGCTTCAGGATCGTCGTGGAAGCCTTGTCGGAGTTGTCCCACACTTTTTGTGTGTCACCCAAAATTGCGGCTAATTGCCCGCTCGGCTTTTTGATACTACGACCTTGATAGGTCCCACCCTCGCGCAAGGTTGCCAGATCGGTGTTGAATTCACGCCGGGATTCGTCGAGCTGCTTAAAGGCTTCCGGATTACCCTGAATTGCGTTCGGTGCAGCTTTACCGATACGCTGCGAGTGCATCAGCGCATCACCGGCGATCTGCGTTTGCGTCGACGTCAGGATGGAGATGCTTGAGTTGATGTACACAAACAGTGCACCCATCAACAACGATCCGCCAAGTATCGCCAGCAAAATACGAACCTGCTGCTGCAGTGGTAAGTGACCAATCAGCGGAAGCCGTATATCACCACTCTTTTCGAGCACGTCACCGATAAAGGTCGCGTTCTGGCTGCCATCGCTTTGCGACATCGGCCGAGTGATCAGGCCGCTGTCGACCGCGCTGCCAGCTGCGGACGTTGCCCCGACCAGATCGGCCTGCGCCGCGCCGACGCCTCTCGAAAAAAACGGTAAATTAAACGCCATTGCAAAATCTCCTCAATGCGGTTGTCCAGCCAACGAGAGCGAGCCGACCACCAATCATGAACTTACCTGTAAAAACTGTGCGTCTTCTGTCATTGCCGACAGCTTGAGTTCGCTCCAGAGCAAACCGTCCTCGTCAAGATACCGGCCACCGATCCAAGGCGCGGCACTTTCGGCGTTATCTTGCAGCGTCATCGCGGAAACGTTGCGCAAACCCATCACGCGCGTCACCAACAGCGCACTATTAAAGCCCAGCGATGGTCCGAATGCGACGATACGGGTCTCCTTGTCGATTGGCGTTGGTGCCTGCCCCATCATGTGGGCAAAATCGACAACACTAACAAGATTACCGCGCAGATTTGTCAAACCGAGAAACCATGGCTGCGTCAGCGGCACGTGCGTGATCGCACCAACGGTGACGATTTCACCAGCCTCTTTCAAGTTGAGTAACCAGCACTGTGACCCGATCGCCACGCCAAGCTGACGTAGCTGACCATCCTCGCCGGTCCGCGCAGCTTGCATGCGTTCGACCAGTTGCGCCTGGAATTCGCGCAAACGGAGGCGTCGGGCATTGGCGTCCGGCTTACGAAAAGTCGGTGCTGCAATGGGGGCAGAGGTTGACTGGCTCATGCGCTGTCGTTAGCCGAGCGTCGCTATTTTTGCCAGCAACTCTTGCGGATCGACTGGCTTGACGATGTAGTCACGCGCACCTTGGCGCAGGCCCCAGATACGGTCGGTTTCCTGACCTTTGCTGGTGCAGATGATGATCGGCACATCCTGGGTGGCCGGGTCGCGCGAGATGGCGCGGGTCACCTGAAAACCATTTTGGCCTGGCATCACGATATCCATCAGGATCAAGTGTGGCTTGTCGGACTTAATTTTGAGCAGTGCTTCTTCACCATTTTCAGCAGTCGATACCGAAAAACCGTTCTTGATCAAAATATCAGTCAAGAAATAACGTTCCGTCGGCGAGTCATCGACAATCAGGATTTTTTGAATAGCCATCGTGGACCTTGAATAATTCTTGTGAGAGGGTAATCAGGATTGTGCTGGTGCGGTGTATTCACGCACGGTTTTCAGCAGACTGTCTTTGGTAAAAGGTTTGGTCAAGTAGGCGTCGGAACCGACAATGGCACCGCGTGCGCGGTCGAATAATCCATCTTTCGACGACAGCATCACAACAGGCGTGGCGTGAAATTTCACACTCTTTTTGATCAATGCACAGGTTTGATAGCCGTCAAGTCTCGGCATCAGAATGTCGCAAAAAATCAACGCAGGCCGATGGTCATTCATTTTTGACAGCGCGTCGAAGCCATCCTCAGCGAGCACAACCTGATAACCCGCTTGCCCCAAAAAAATTTCAGCCGATCGACGAATCGTACTGCTGTCATCAATAACCATGATCTTCAGGGGGGGCGTATCAGTCGTGTGCACTATTGTTGTCATGGGGATATCTCTCGTCGCGTGACTCAATATACGGCCCAACCCGAATAAAAAGCAAGATGCTTTCCAACAACTTTAGCCGTGTGTGGTGAGTAACTACATCGATGCGACGTATTCGATCCACGACATCGCCATGCCAGCGGATTCCGGATCGACAGCCAAGGCGATTAGATGACGACCATTTCGAAATCTTCTTTTCGTGCACCACATTCAGGACACGTCCAGTTCATCGGCACGTCGGCCCAGCGGGTCCCAGGCGCGATGCCTTCTTCCGGCAATCCGGCCGACTCGTCGTAGACCCAGCCGCAGATAAGGCACATCCAGGTTTGAAAATCCTGCGGTTGCGCATCGGCAGGTGAATTTGGTGTTGCGTTGCTGCTCACAGTTGGACGCCCTTCAATCAAGTAAAATGTAAAGTCGCTTATCTTAATCTACCCGCCGTGCAAAACCAAACTTCTCCTCTTGTTCTGACCTTTGGCGCGGCAGATCCAATCGGCGCGATCGGCATTCAAGCCGACCTCGCCTCCTTTGCTGCGATGGGCTGCCATGGCCTTTCCGTTATCACCGCCTTATTAATTGCCGACACCACGCAGATTGAAGATGTTGAAATCACCGAGGCTGACTGGGTCGCCGATCAGGCCCGCGCGGTGCTCGAAGACGCACCAGTGTCCGCTTTCAAGGTGGGTGCCGTCGGCAGTATCGAAAATGTATCAGTGATCGCCGAAATCGTTTCCGATTATCCTGATATACCTCTCGTACTGGATCCCTTCGTTAGCGCAATTCCTGACGATGTTCAGGAAGTCGACGACCTGCTGATGGCGCTGCGTGAATTGCTCATTCCGCAGACCACAGTGCTGGTTCTGTCGGCCGTCGAACTCGGCAAACTGGCTGAGACCTGGCGCGAGCCAGTGGCTGAAGACACGCTGGCCATCGATGCGATGCGACTGATCGAGCTTGGTTGCGAATTTGTTTTCGTCACCGGCACGCCTTGCGACATGCATGAAGTCGCCAACACGTTGTTCAGTGAAGCGGGTGTCGTAAGACATGACAGCTGGCCGCGCTTGCCTGGCACCTTCACCGGTGCAGGCTCGACTTTGTCCGGCGCGCTGGCAGCACTGCTGGCGAACGGACTCGATGTACCGGAAGCCGTTTTTGAAGCACAGGAATTCGCCAATGCAGCACTACTCGGCGCACAGCGACTCGGCATGGGAAAGCTGGTGCCCGACCGTTATTTCTGGGCCCGTGAGCCCGGCTTGCAGCACTAATTTTTTTGAGACTACGTCCATGAATACCCGCATGATTTCGCATAACGACACCCTGTTCGCCCGCGCCCAACTGACTACACCAGGCGGCGTTAATTCACCGGTACGCGCCTTTCGCTCAGTAGGTGGGACGCCACGTTTCATCACGCGCGCCAGCGGCCCGTATTTTTGGGACGCCGACGACAAGCGCTACACCGATTACATCGGCTCGTGGGGTCCGGCTATCGTCGGGCACGCGCATCCAGTCGTCGTACATGCGGTGCAAGAAGCCGCTGCGATGGGTCTGAGCTTTGGCGCACCGACCGAAGGTGAGGTGCTGATGGCAGAAGAAATTTGCCGCTTGGTGCCATCGATTGAACAAGTACGACTGGTTTCGTCCGGTACGGAAGCCACCATGAGTGCATTGCGGCTGGCGCGCGGCGCCACCGGGCGCGACAAGATCGTCAAGTTCGAAGGCTGCTATCACGGCCACGCCGATTCGCTGCTGGTGAAGGCGGGTAGCGGCTTGCTCACTTTCGGTAATCCGACTTCAGGCGGCGTGCCGCAAGACTTCGTCAAGCACACGCTGGTACTCGACTACAACAACACACAGCAGCTTGAAGATGCGTTCCGTGAAATGGGCGACGAAATCGCCTGCGTGATTGTCGAACCGGTTGCTGGCAACATGAATTTGATCAAAGCCACGCCGGAATTTTTGACCACGTTGCGACGCTTGTGCACCGCGCACGGCACCGTATTGATTTTCGATGAAGTGATGTCGGGCTTTCGTGTCGCACTCGGTGGTGCACAGTCACTGTACGAGATCGAGCCTGATCTGACTGCGCTGGGCAAGGTGATCGGCGGTGGCTTGCCGGTAGCGGCATTTGGTGGTCGTGCTGAATTGATGCAGCAGATGTCGCCGGTTGGATCGGTGTATCAGGCTGGCACGTTATCAGGCAATCCGGTGGCGGTTGCTGCTGGCATGGCCACGCTAAAGCTGATTCAGGTACCGGGTTTTTATCAGCACTTGTCCGCACAGACACTGCGCCTTGCACAAGGCCTGACTGCTGCCGCCGAAGAAGCCGGCATGCCTTTTTGTGCCGATGCCATTGGCGGCATGTTCGGTCTGTATTTCAGCGCGCAAGTGCCGACCAATTTCGCCGAAATGATGGCCAGTGATCGCGAACGCTTCAATGTGTTTTTCCACGCGATGCTGGACCGTGGCGTGTACTTTGCGCCCGCTGCATTTGAAGCGGGCTTTGTCTCGGCGCAGCACGATGATGCAGTGATCGATGCGACGATTGCGGCAGCGCGCGACGTATTTGTCGAGATGCTGCTGGCGTAAATGATCAAGGCAGTTCGGCCGAGCCCATCCGACGCAGGATGAGGCCCGTGCGTCCGGCGAGGTAACCGGAGCCGCGATTCTTGTCGTAAAAGCGCGGCTTCGGCAACATCACCGCCAGCCGCGCGGCCTGGCTCGCGCCCAGCGCCGATGCCGGAACGCCGTAGTAATGCTGCGCCGCCGCTTCCGCACCGAACACCCCAACACCCCACTCGACCACGTTCAGATAAATTTCAAAGATGCGTTCTTTATCCATCCAAAATTCGAGCATGTACGTAATGACGAATTCCTGCGCCTTGCGCACATAACTGCGCTCGCCTGACAAAAAAAGATTCTTCGCGAGTTGCTGGGTAATCGTCGAACCACCACTGACCACCTTGCCCTTGCGATTATTTTTTTCGTAGGCTTTTTGCAGCGCGTCCCAATCAACGCCTTGATGATCTGAAAAATGTGAATCTTCGGAAGCGATGATCGCGCGTTTCAAGTTATTTGAGATGCGATCGTACGGCACCCAGCGATACTGAATTTTTACCTGCGGATTTTTTTCCTGCAGTGCCGATTCCTGCTGCCGCATGAAACTGGTCGAGCCGGGATTGTGATCGACCCACCACCATATCTGCGCAAAAAAATACAGTTGAATGACGATGACGATCAGCGTCGGGACGACTACAATCCAAAAAAGTAATTTACGCATGCGGATCAGTTCAAAATGAAATCAAAGCGCTGCGCGCAAGCGCTTGAGCACAAGTTCGGTCTGCGGCCTGACACCGCGCCACAAGAAGAATGCCTCTGCGGCCTGCTCCACCAACATACCCAAACCGTCGCGGATAATTGCACCATGCTGCTCCGCGAAGCGTAAAAAAATCGTCGGTGCAGCGGCATACATCATGTCGTACGCGAGGCTATCTGGTGAAAATACCGATGACGGAATCGGTGGCAGCGCATCGGACAAACTCGCGGCAGTCGCGTTGATGATGATATCGAAAGCACCGTCGAGTTCGGCAAAGGGCGTTGCGATCAACGTGCCATGTGCTGAAAATTTGTGCACCAGTTCAATTGCCTTGTCGATGCTGCGATTGGCGATCACTAATTGTGATGGCTGTTGTTCGAGTAGCGGCAACAGCACGCCGCGCGCGGCACCACCAGCGCCGAGCAGTAATATGCGTTTGCCGTGCAAGGAAGTCTGTGCATTGCAGATAATGTCGGTAACCAGACCTACGCCGTCGGTATTGTCACCACTGATTTCATCACTACGACCGCCATCGAAAAATAGCAAGGTATTGACCGCACCAGCCGCTCGCGCACGATCACTCAGCGTCGTTGCAATCGCATGCGCGTCGAGCTTGAACGGTACCGTGACATTCGCACCGCGCGCGCCGCCAGCGATCAGTATTCGCACCGCATCGGCAAACCCATCGAGCGGTGCAGCAAGGCGTTCATACTGCATCGACTGCCCGGTTTGCGCCGCAAACATCGCATGAATCTGCGGGGATTTACTGTGCTCGACCGGATTGCCGATCACGACGTAGCGATCTATCGTATTCATCAATTGGCCGGTCCGCGTAATTCGGCTTCCAGCGATTCTTCGCGCGTGAATTTGAAGCGGGTAATGATTTCCCAGACGTCATCCTTGTCGGTCGATCGCATGTTGGCCGGGAATCTGCCGAATGGTCCGGCTAGCCGCACAATCCTAAGCGCAGCCTTATCGAGCGCCGGATTACCGGAGCTGCGTTCGACCCGCGGACCACCATCGCGTTCATAGATCGAGCCATCCTGATAAATCGGAATGTACAGCACCAGATCGCCATACAATTTTTTACCATCCTGTTGCGGAAAATTCAGCGTGCCACGTTTTTCTATGCGGTCTTGCAGCGACTTGTAATACATCGCATAACCGACTTCGCGCGTGCTCGGCGTGATCTGGGTTTTTTTCGGCCGCTTGTTATATTCCTCGATATTGCGGGCGATCTCGGCTTCGCGCCGCGCCAATGCTTTGCTGCTGTCTTGCGCATCATCGCCATCCGGTTGTGGTGGCTCGTTGACTTTTTGCAGATCGGACAGCGACGGAATCGCTAGCGGCGACGGCTTGCTCATTTGTGCCAACAGTTTTTGCTGCGCCTCTTCCAGATCGACAATGCGACGCTTGGTTGCCTTGACGCTATCGCCGTCTTCGCTGCGGCGCATATCGGGCAGCGGCGATTTGGCACGTCCGGCATCGGCATTGCCACCGCCATCGAGATTAGCCTGTGCCAGCACATCGGCTTTTAACGGCGCGGCTGCATGTTTGGCATTCACTAGAATCACTTCGAGTCCGGGATCATCCGGCTTCTGACGCTTGAACTCGGGCGCAGCAAAACGCACCGCGAGTAGTGCGCCATGCAGCAGCACGGAGATCGCAATTGCAATCGTTAGTGTCGGATTTTTGAGATGAACATTCACGCGTGGTCGCTGCAAGAAAGTGGCATGTCGATGGGCGTGATTCTACGATAAAGCCGAGGCATCATCGGCAGTCAATGTCGATGGCGGCGGCGTGTTCAGTCCTATCGGCTCGACTGGTTCGACTGGTTCGACTGGTTCGTCCACCACGACGGTCTCGATACCGTCACCAGCATCGCGCGGTATGCCGTCTTCGATCACGTCGTCACTACCTTCATCACCTTCGTCCATCAACACGATCGGCGCGACATCGCTTTGCACGACTTCAATCAACCGTGCTTCGACACTCAAATCCACTTCGTCCCAACGCACCAGATCAAGCACCACTTGACTGCCGCGCGGTACCGGCTGCATGCCCGGTAATTTGATCACAAGCGGTAAATCCACCAGACGTAAAATTTCGTCTTTCAAGACTACTGCCTCAACGCGACGCGCCTCATGCTGAGTAAGCCAGCGCAAACACCAGTAGCGCTCCATCGTATTTTGAAAATCCGCATACGCACCATACGCGGCATCGAACGCCGAGACGATGGCAAACAAGTCCGCATCGCGCTGCTTGAACGGCGCGACCAGCGGTGCAGTTACGCCATGTTCGACGCACGCCAGAATTTGCCATTGATTGACGAGATCGGTATAGCGGCGCAGTGGCGAGGTACTCCACGCGTATTGATCCACGCCCAATCCCTGGTGCGGCGCAGCGTGCGTGATCATCCGCACCGCCATCTTGGTAGCCCAGCCACCGCTGCCACCACCTTGAGCCCGATAGATTCCCGGCACGCCGTGGTCGTTCATCAATTTGCCCCAACTGCTGTTGGCAAAGATCATCAGCTCGGCGACGATCTTGTCGAGCGGCGCACCGCGCTTGCGACGGGTAATCGTGACGACATCATCGTCAACATAAAAATTGAAATCGACACGATTGTTTTGCTCGGGCCGCAGACCGAAGCCTTCACGCTTGGCCATGCGTCCCTGTTCCAGCACCAGCGCCCATTGCCATAGCAACGCGATGTCGGCCTTGTGTGGATACTCACCCGAGCCAGCCGCCAGATTGTCTTCCGTCACAAACGCATCGAGATCGTTGTGACGCAAATTGGCGGCAATCGGTACTGCCTCGGCGCGCGTTTCAGTTGAGATCACCGACCAGTCCGTAGGATCAAGCGTCGCGTACAACGATACCGCGGGACAGGTCTTGCCCTCGGCCAGTGTGAACGACTGCACCAAATCACCGGGCAGCATCGTGATTTTGTCGCCGGGCATATAGACCGTCGACATGCGTGCACGTGCCATCAAATCGATTGCATCATCGCGACGAATGCCAAGTCCAGGCGCAGCAATATGTATTCCTACGCGTACCGTGCCGTCGGCTAGCGTGACAACCGAAAACGCATCGTCGATTTCGGTGGTGGTGACATCGTCAATCGAAAACGCCTGCACATCGGCGACAGGCAGCGTCGGTGCCGCAGGAATTTTGAACGGCGGGAACTGCAAGCCCTTCGGAAATTGCTCGAACAGAAAGCGTGAAAAATGCAGCTGCTTGGGTGACGTTACGCCACCGCATGCCAGCATCAAGCGCTGTGGTGAGGTTTGCAGTTCGTTGCAGGCAGCATCCAGCGCTTTATATTCGAGTGTATTTTTATCCGGCTTAAAAAGTAGCTGCAACGCCATCGAGCGTATCGCGTCCGGCAATTGATTGGCTTTGAGTTGCTCGACATACGCCGTTTGAATCACCGCTTGCTGCTTCTTTTTTTCGATACCGGCGAGTGCGGCTTTCAGTGATGCTTCCGGCGCAGCTTTGTAGCGACCTTTACCTTTTTTGTAAAAATACATCGGCGCAGAGTGCAGGCGAAACAGCAGGCCTGCGGCCTCGGCTGGCTGCGGCGCGTGGCCGAAATATTCGGTGACGAGTTCGCCGAAGGCAAACTCTTCCTCGCCTGCGACTTCCCACAAAAAATCCAGATCGATGTCATCACAGACAATTTTTGCGGCGACGATCAATTCGTGTGGCGCGGGTGCGGCAAATTGCAATAGCACGTCGCGTGCTTTGATTTTGCTGCGCTTGCCGGACTGCATTTCAACCTGAAAGGCGTCCCCAGTCTCAGACATTACGGTGCCGGCTTTGAAATCGCCCGACTCTTCAAAAAATAAATTCATGCAGTCACTTTGCTTGTTAATTAATTTCCGCTGCAGTGTTGGCGGACTGCAGCGATAACGGCGATGCTGGTGGAACTGCGCGTTGCCCGGCACGTTCCACCGCCGCCTGATTCTTTGCTTGATTCGTTGCTTGATTCGTTGCTTGATTCGTCACTTGATTCGTCGACTGATATACCACCTGCGCCCGCTGATCGCGCTCGATCCGCGTCACCGCAATTTTTGCGGCAGCAAATTCGCGCGGCTGACAAGCCAAGGCGCCGTGACTAATCGACAGCTTGCGCACGACCATCAACAATCCGTTCGAAAAGGCATACTGCGATTCATAAGAAAAGCCAGCCTCGCTCAGGCTCTGCGGCTTCGGCAACAACAAATCGAAACCATCCGGCACACGAATTTCATAGCGGTCTTCGAGCGTCCACGCCGGACACCAATACGGTAGCGATCGCTGTGCACGCTGATACACCGTGCGCAAATGATCGAAGCTGATTGGCCCTGTCAGCAACGGCGAAAGCGGTATTGTGCCATTCTCGGCAAAGCTCATGAAATTCGGCATCTCGACTTGCATGTGCACGGTCATGCTGCTGCCGTCTGTATCGTCATCGAACATGACCGTGCCGCGGCCTTCGACACCCCTGGCGTCAAGCTGTTCGCGAACCCAATCTCCTTCCTTGTGCTTGCCGATCGCGTGCCGCATATCGCGCAGATCGATCGCCGCAGTGCCGTTGGCCGTGATGCTGAAGTCACCGACTGCATTGCCTTCGGCATCGAGTGTCAGATGCGTAACCCGCAGCGCCGAGAAGTGCGCGTGATCGAGCATCGGTGTGCGGTGCACCGGCGAATCGAATGCCGCATGAATCACCGGCTTGTCCATATCGACGATTGGCAAAATACCGAACGGTGTACTCGCGCCAGAAGTCGAATCGAGGTACAGATCGAGCGATGGAATGTACGTAATCACATGATTGAACGCGGGGTACACCACTGGCGGCAGCGAGTACGAGGTTTTGTCGCTATTGATCATGACGGTGGTTGAAGGAATGTCGAGTGCGGCCAGCAAGGCTTCCAGCAAGACGACGTGATCCTTGCAATCGCCGTAGCGGTTGGCGAGTACCGACGTGGCCGAGTGCGGTACCCAGCCGTCGCTGCCAACCCATGTTGCGACGTAACGGATATTGGTGGACACCCAGTTGTAGAGCGCCTCTGCTTGCGTCCGTTGATCGTTTTTACCGACGCTAAGTTGCATGGCAAGCTGCTGGATTTCCGGTGTCACTTGCGCCATCGGATTGGCGCGGAGTTGATACGCGTCGGCGAACTGCTGCCAGTTGTCGAAGGTCGACACCACCAGGTGCGGCGTACTGGCGAACAGGTCGACTGAACTGGCCTCCGTATTTGATACGGGCAGATTGCGCGCCTGCCAGCGATAGCGAGTACGGCCATCGTGCACAGTTGTCGGCAAGGCGATCAGCTTGACTGCATCGAACTGCAACGCGCGATTCGACGGTAATTCGACCGACACGTCAATGACATCCCACGCCAGATTGCGTGCATAACTGGTCGCCGCAAAAAACTGGCCGGCGAAGGTTGGCGCGTTTTGCGTCAACCGATATTTGTACGACACCGCGTCGCCTGCTTCGAGCTGCGGAAAGGTCAGCATCAAGGTACGTTGATCGGCTTGCGACACCCCATAACCCGATGCAAGTTGGCCTTGCTGAATCTGAATTCCAGCGGTGCCGACATCGATGCGGCGACCATTTTTTTTCAGCGTGAATGCTTCAAGAATATCTGCGCTCTCGGTTTTACTGTTGAACGTGATCGGCATCTTGCCGCTACTCACGAGCGCGGCATCAGTAAACAAGCGAAAAGAAATTTCCTGCACGACGCTGTAGGTCGCATCGGCATTGACCTTGTAATCCGCCTGGTATTTCAGGAATCGGAGATGTCCCTCTTCCTCGGCATGGACTGAGACACTAAGGCACAGCAAAAAAATGGGAAGCAGAAATTTCATCGCAGCAGTCGCAGGAGAGGAATGGAGGTGGAAATAAAGCGGGCGATTGTTGCCCAACTTCATTTCTCCTCATCCTACGCCGCGTCAGTTTGCTGCGCGAGGTCAATAATGCAAGGAAGAAAAATTTCGCTCACAAGCAACACACCGTACCGTCGCCGGTACAAACATCGTCTTGCAAAAAGTGTCAGATTGTCTTGCCGGCCAAGTACGGTTTCGAGTTGCACGAACAACGGATGACGACGCGAGAGCCGGGCAAATTGCAACGGCCCACGCCATACCAGCGGATCACCGAACAGAATACTGCCGAGCGAGCGCTCGCCAAGTCGGCTGAAGATCGGCCAGTCGCTAGCGGTTGCGCTAAACGGCACGCACGATTGCGCAAAAACGACCGGGCGGCCATCGCATTCCAGAACGACATCGCGTTGATGCACCTGCACTTGCCGGGGAAGTTGCAGAATGCGTTGCTCATCACGACCGACCAGGCCGGATAGTTGGCGAATGCGGTGCACCCGAAAATGCGCACTGTGTGCAATCAACCGCGCAGTCAGGGACCCTGCTTCGGTCAGCCAGGCACGCATTGCCGGATCGACATTGGCGGGCAAGTACGATGACCAGCGTGCGTGGCTGAGCTTCATTGCGGTGGATTACAAAATGCCAGTACTTCGTCGATGTACTCGGCAAAGTCACTGATGCCGTGATCGCTGCCGTCGATGATGCGGTGCGCCGCACCCGGATACTGCGCCACCATGTCGCGCCAGTTCAGTACTTCATCACCGGTGGCGGCCAGCAGAAAGTAACGCGATGGTCGTGTAATTTTTGCTACCGTCAGTGCCCGTAATTCATCCACATACGCCGCCTTGAATTCAAACGGTTCGTTGGCATGGAACTGGGTTGTCACACCGACGTATTTTTCCAGATTTTGCGGTGCCGTTACTGCGGGATTGAGCAAAATGGCTCGACAACCAATGTGCTCGGCCAGCCAGGTTGCGTAAAAGCCGCCGAGGGATGAGCCGATGATGGTCAGCCCGACGGGATCAACGTCGCTTACCAGTTTTCGTGCCAAAGCGATTGCGGCTGCGGGTGACGCTGGCAACTGCGGGCACACATATTCGCTCGATCGCCCCTGCTGCTGCAGCCGCTCATCGAGCAAGCGCGCCTTGAACGACTGGGGCGACGAGCGAAATCCGTGCAGATACAAAATCATCGAAAACGGTCCGTCAGCGCATCAAGAATTTGCTGATGCACGCCGCCAAAGCCGCCGTTGCTCATCACCAGAATCTGGTCACCCGGTTGTGCGGCTGCGATGATCGCCGCAACCAGACCGGGGAGTTGATCAAACGCCTGCGCCTTGCCGCCGAGCGGTGCTAAAGCCTCAGCCAAATTCCATCCCAGCGCATTTTTACCGTCACCTGTCGCGCCAAAACCGAAGACCAGATCCGCATCGACCAGACTACCCGGCAGCGCATCTTTCATTGCGCCGAGCTTCATTGTGTTCGAGCGCGGCTCAAGAACGGCAAGAATGCGCGCAGGTCCGACCTGCTTGCGCAACCCTGCAACGGTAGTCGCAATCGCCGTCGGGTGATGCGCAAAATCGTCGAACACATGAATGGCATTGACCGTGCCGCGCAACTCCATGCGGCGCTTGACGTTGTGAAACGATCCCAGCGAGGTGATTGCCTGTGCTATCGGCACGCCAACGTGGCGCGCTGCGGCAATTGCTGCGAGCGCGTTCATACGATTGTGTTCGCCGCTTAAAGTCCAGTTGACGTTGCCTTGTTCGACTCCGTTGAAACGCACCGCGAAGCTGCCGTCTTCGCCATCGTCGATTTGCCAGCCGTCGGCGTCTGTTGCGCCAAACCATTCGATCTCGCTCCAGCAACCGCGCGCAATCACGGTCTGTAGCGCTGGCTCGCGCCGATTGACGACGAGCCGGCCGAGCCGCGGCACCGTGCGCACCAAGTGGTGAAACTGGGTTTCGATTGCGGCCAGGTCGGGAAAAATATCGGCGTGATCGTATTCGAGATTATTCAGAATGGCAGTGCGCGGACGGTAATGTACGAACTTGCTGCGCTTGTCGAAAAATGCCGTGTCATATTCGTCAGCTTCGATGACGAAGAAAGCAGACTCCGCACCATCACCTGCGCCGTTGCCCGCGCCGTTGCCCAGGTCGTTGCCCAGGCCGTTGCCAAACAAGCGCGCTGAAATCCCAAAATTCAGCGGTACGCCACCGATCAAGAATCCCGGCTGGTAACCAGCATCTTGCAAAATCCACGCGAGCATCGCCGAGGTTGTGGTCTTGCCGTGGGTACCTGCTACTGCCAACACCCAGCGATCTTTCAGAATGTGTTCGCCAATCCATTGCGGGCCGGAGGTGTACGGCAGACCGCGATCAAGAATTTCTTCCATCAACGGATTGCCGCGCGAGACCACGTTACCGATCACGAACAGATCGGGTTGCAACGCAATCTGCTCCGGACCAAAACCCTCGATTAGCTCGATGCCCTGCGCTTGCAGCTGAGTACTCATCGGCGGGTAGACGTTGGCATCGCAGCCAGTGACCCGATGCCCGGCCTGGCGGGCCAACACTGCCAAGCCGCCCATGAAAGTACCGCAAATGCCGAGGATATGTATATGCATGAAACGCCAATCAGAAGAGATCTACCGATTTTACCTGACGCACACCACCACAAGCGAGCACGCGTCGAGACGGGTTATCATGCGACGATGAGCATTAGTTACCCCTCCGACGCTGAATTGCTGCGGGCCGAAATTGCCGCAGCGGCGGCGCGCATGATCGCCGAAGACGGCACCGATTTCGCTACTGCAAAGCGAAAAGCCGCACGTCAGATTCTCGGCAACAACAAACCGCGCGGCGATATATTGCCAGACAATGCACAGGTCGAAGCCGAAGTGCGTGCTTACAACGAATTGTTTTTTGGTGAGACACAGCCAGCACGTCTGCTGTATTTGCGGCAACTTGCCCTCGAACTCATGCAGGAATTGGCGCAGTTTTCACCGTATCTCGTCGGGGCGGTCCTGAACGGTACGGCAGGTGATCATTCGGACCTGCATCTGCATCTGTTTTCGGAAAGCCCAAAGGACGTGGAGATTTATTTGATGAACAAGGATGTCCATTTCGAGGTTTCGGAAGGTGCCAGCCTGAAGTCGCGCAGCGAGCCGGTTGAAATTGTCAGTTTTATGTGGCGCAACGAAGGGGTGCACTTGACCTTGTATTCGCCGGACGATCAACGTGGCCCGGCCAACCGGATTGATCGGGCCGATCGTGCCGCCCTTGTGCGCATGCTTGAAAGCGAAGCATCATGAAGCGATCCTCCATCGCCATTGGCTTGGCTGCCATCCTGTTTGCGACAGCCGGCGCATGGTACGGAAATCACCAGATCGCGCCCGCAGCAGCCAAATCAACTGCCGTGGCAAACCTGTTCGCACAAACCTTGCCGGATCTGGAGGATAAACCGCAGCCCTTGGCCCAATGGCGCGGCAAACCGCTACTCGTCAATTTTTGGGCGACCTGGTGCACGCCGTGCGTGCAGGAAATGCCCGAGTTATCTGCCTTGCAGACTGAATTAGGTGAAACATCTTTGCGTATTGTCGGCATCGGCGTTGATTCGCCTGCTAACATCCGCGAATTCGCGAAAAAAGTTCCAGTATCGTATCGGCTTTATGTTGGCGGTATGGGCGGTAGCGAGCTGTCGCGTCAAATGGGAAATCAGGCAGGCGGCTTGCCTTTTAGCGTGCTGATCGCCGCAGATGGCAGCATTCGTAAAACATATCTGGGCCGGTTGAAAATGGACGAAGTCCGTCGGGATATCCGCGGGCTGTAACGGTCCTGACAAGCTAACAGCAGGGTTTTTCTTGCCAATCGCAGGCATTTGGCGGCAAAATGCAGGCATCGTCGTCAAATGAGGTAACAATTTGTATGGCAAAGCATATCCTGCTGATCAACGGCCCTAACCTGAATTTACTCGGGAGCCGTGAACCCGAGGTCTACGGGACAACCACGTTAGCCGATATTGAGCAGGCTGCATCCAGACAAGCCAGCGCTGCTGCGGCGACGCTTGTTTGCTTTCAAAGTAATCATGAAGGGGTCTTGATTGATCGCATACACGCTGCAAGAAAAGAAGGCGTCGATGCGATTATCATCAATCCAGGTGGTCTGACGCACACTAGCGTCGCATTGCGCGACGCGCTGAGTGGTGTGGCGATACCATTTCTTGAAATACACATGTCAAACATTCACCACCGCGAGACATTTCGCCACCATTCGTATTTATCTGCCGTTGCGCGCGGCGTACTGTGCGGCTTCGGCGCAGAGGGTTATCGGCTTGCGGTAGATTACGCGTTGAGTACTCTTTAAGCCGCATCACACGTCAGACTTACCGTCGTTGAGTAGTTTTTCAGCTTCATCATGAATATGTTGTCGTTTCAGAGCGCTCGCCAATATTGTCAAAGCGCCAAAACGTAACCCTATAATAAGATTCATTTCAAGGAAAAAATATGGATTTACGTAAACTGAAGACGCTGATCGATCTGGTCGCTGAGTCAGACATCGCCGAGCTGGAAGTTACTGAAGGTGAAAGTAAAGTGCGCATCGTCAAGACACCTGCGGCGCCGCAAGGTCAGATGATGATGATGCAACCACAACAGCAGGTTGCGCAGCCAGCTGCTGTTGTCGCAGCCCCTATCGCGCCACCAATCGTGAGCGACGAGCCGGTCGGACACGTTGTCAAGTCGCCTATGGTGGGTACGTTTTATCGTTCATCGGCACCGGGCACGCCTTCGTATGTCGAAATCGGTTCGGTCGTGAACGAGGGCGATACGCTCTGCATCATCGAAGCCATGAAACTGTTGAACGAAATCGATACCGATGCTGCTGGCACGGTGACACACATACTGGTGGAAAACGGCCAACCGGTGGAATACGGTCAGCCCTTGTTTGTGATCGGCTAAGAAATCGTGCCGGACATTGCCCCCACCTGGCAGCCGGTCATCCCCTCCTTTCACGACAGCAAAAACCATCATGTTTGAAAAAATCCTCATCGCCAATCGCGGCGAAATTGCCCTGCGCATCCAGCGTGCCTGCCGCGAAATGAACATCAAGACCGTGGTCGTTCACTCCGAAGCCGACCGCGATGCGAAATACGTGAAGCTGGCTGACGAGTCGGTCTGCATCGGTCCTGCCTCGTCAACGCTGAGCTATCTCAGTATGCCAGCCATAATTAGTGCAGCCGAAGTGACCGACGCCGAGGCAATTCATCCGGGTTATGGATTTTTATCCGAGAACGCTGACTTCGCTGAACGGGTCGAGCAATCCGGCTTTGTGTTCATCGGCCCGCGCTCGGATTCGATCCGCCTTATGGGCGACAAGGTCTCCGCCAAGCACGCGATGATCAAGGCAGGCGTGCCCTGCGTGCCCGGTTCTGACGGCGCACTGCCCGATGATCCCAAAGAAATCATTCGTGTTGCCCGAAAAGTTGGTTATCCAGTCATCATCAAGGCAGCTGGCGGCGGTGGCGGTCGCGGCATGCGCGTGGTGCATACCGAAGCGGCACTACTCAATGCCGTCACGATGACCCGCACTGAAGCCGGTACCGCCTTTGGTAACCCCGAGGTATACATGGAAAAATATCTGGAAAATCCACGTCACGTGGAAATCCAGATTTTGGCCGACGACTATAAAAATGCGGTATGGCTTGGTGAACGCGATTGCTCGATGCAGCGACGCCATCAAAAAGTGATCGAGGAAGCGCCGGCGATCGGCATTCCGCGCAAGACGATCGAGCGCATCGGCGATCGCTGTGCGGAAGCCTGTCGCAAGATGGGCTACCGCGGTGCTGGTACGTTCGAATTTTTGTACGAAAACGGCGAATTCTATTTCATTGAAATGAATACCCGCGTGCAAGTAGAACATCCTGTCACGGAAATGATCACTGGCATCGACATCGTTCAGGAGCAAATTCGCATCGCCGCTGGTGAAAAACTGCGCTTTCGGCAACGCGATATCGTGCTCAAAGGTCATGCGATCGAATGCCGGATCAATGCCGAAGATCCTTTCAAATTCACGCCGTCACCCGGCAAAATTCTGTCATGGCACGCGCCAGGTGGGCCAGGCATTCGGGTCGATTCGCATGCGTATGCGGGTTACTACGTGCCGCCGCATTACGATTCGATGGTCGGCAAGGTCATTGCTTACGGCGCCACACGCGAGCAGGCCATCAAGCGCATGCAGATCGCGCTGTCTGAAATGGTGGTCGAAGGTATCTTGACCAATATTCCGTTGCACCGGGAATTAATGGTCGATGCCCGCTTTATCGAGGGTGCGACCAATATCCATTATCTGGAACAGAAACTGGCGAACAAACCAGACCTCGTAAAAAATGCCAAGACTGCTGCGCTGAAATAAGGGTCGACGATGAGCTGGTCCGAGATAGTCATTGAAGTCGCCCGCCATCATGCAGAGGCACTGTCAGATGCAATGATGGAAGCAGGCGCGTTGTCGGTGTCGGTCGAGGATGCCGACGAAGGGACCGACGCGGAACGCCCGTTGTTTGGCGAGCCCGGCATGGAGCCGGCAGAAGCCGCATGGGAACGCAGCCGGGTGGTCGTGCTGACCGATACCTCGGTCGTGCCAGACGCCCTGATCGCCGAAGCCGTTGCACTGTCGGGTCTGGCGCTGACCAGTGGCGACTTGCCTTATCTGGTGCGACAGGTCGCCGAGCAGGATTGGGTGCGCCTGACACAATCGCAATTCGCGCCGATCCATATCGGCAAAAATATTTGGGTGGTACCGAGCTGGCACGATGCACCTGATCCAGACGCGCTGATTCTCGAACTTGATCCAGGTCTGGCTTTCGGCACCGGCAGCCATCCAACTACCCGGTTGTGCATGGAGTGGCTGGAGGCGCACCCGCCAATGCACTTGTCCGTGCTCGATTACGGCTGCGGCTCCGGCATTCTGGCGTTGGTCGCAAAAAAACTGCAGGCTGCGGACGTGATTGGCGTGGATATCGA
>JAYTZV010000197.1:0-11836 GCA_043741695.1 Burkholderiales bacterium | reverse complement strand
TCATTCACACGCTCCGCACTCGACGCACGCCACGCACTCCCGGCAATCCCCGCAATCCCCGCAATCCTTCAACCACCACGCATTTTCTTCGCCAATCATGAAGCTGTGTTCAGGTGAACGCGCTGAACGGGCTGTACTTGACTGGACTACCCGCGCGGCCGATGGTGGCGTGATGCGCGCGCAGATGGCACTCGCCGAATATGCCTGGCGTGCCGGCGATCAGGCCGAATTTCTTCAGCGTGCCGTTCCGCTGGCGCGAATTGCAGCATCGAAACGTTTGTCGAAGGCGCAAGCCGACGAATGCGAGGTAATGCGGGACGAACAAACTTCGCTCCTTGCACGGTGCGCCGCCCTGCTAATGGCGAAGGGAAATACAGACCGGGCAGAGCTTGAACAGTTTCTCGAAGCCGCGGCCATCGGTGGCGAGAAGCAGTCGTGCCTGGCACTGGGCTTGTGGTACGCGCGCATGGATTTAGCCGGTCAGCGCCTGGTCGGTGCAGGCGGTCTGGCTAATTACAAAAAAGCCCTACGCTGGCTTTCGTTGGCGGCGGGGCACGGCGTGGGCGAAGCGTGGTTCGCGATTTCCCGAATTTATCTGAAGCCAGAGTTTTCCCAGCGTAACGTCGCCGATGCGATGGGCTATGTGCGTAAATCGGCTGATGCCGGTTATGGGCCGGCCCAATTTGAATTAGGTATTACGGCATGGCGCGGGCGGCGTAACGATGCATGCAAGGACATCGAAGCAGTGTATTGGCTTGGAAAAGCCGCGTTGCAGGGCAGCGCCGAAGCAGATGAACTAATTCAGAAAATTGCCGACAAACCGGGTAAGGCGCAATGGGCGTTAGACATCCAGCAGGAACTCCTGCCTGATACCCTGAATGGATTCCCTCTTCTCAAAGCGCGCCTCGATCTGGCGATTGAATTTGGCTTGTCGCGTGCCGAGGCACTGCTGTTGGACATTGCTCGCGCCGATTGTGGCCATTGCCTCGTCATTGACATCCGCGCGATTCACCCACGCAGCAGACGACGTTTACTGATGCTGGAAACAAATGAACAGCGGCATGTGTTGAATCGGGTGGTGCAGCTATTCGACGGTATTGAGGATGGGGCAAGTGGACCTGAAGGCAATTATCGCCAGCGCTTGTACCGGTTGCGCATGCTGATGCGGGCATTGCCCGGCGCAAGCGGGAGCGATGATGAAGATGATGCAGATGACGATTCATAATAATTTTTAGCAACGGGCAAACCGCGTCTTCTCTTCAAAGAACAGTGACGCGGCAAACGTAACGCCGTCCTCATTGCAGCGCTGATCATTTCCTGCCCGCGACTGAGGCGGTCAAGTGCGTGCGCTTCGGCATTGTGCAACAACGCACTATCACCGATATGGCTGAGTTTTCGCCCAAATACGCACGCATTTGAAAGCCAGTCTTTTGCGCCAGGATTGATTGGCGTATCGCTTTGTTAAATAGCGATTTCGCCCTCGAATACCGTCACTGCCGGGCCTGAAAGAAACACAGGAGATTGGCCACCGTTCCATGCCACCACCAGTTCTCCGCCGCGCGTTGCAACACGTACCGGTGAATCGAGCTGGCCGCGACGAATGCCCGCAACGACAGCGGCGCAGGCACCCGTACCGCATGCCAGCGTTTCACCAGCTCCGCGCTCGTACACGCGCAAGCGAATCTGTGATCGGTCCATAATCTGCATGAATCCGGCATTGACGCGTTTGCCAAAGCGCGGATGTAACTCGATGGACGGGCCTTCGCTTGCCACGTCGGTTAGGTCGACATCAGCTACAACCTGCACCGCATGCGGATTACCCATCGATACCACCGATATCCACGGCGATTCATTGCTGACCGGTAGACTGCGGACCGCCTCATTGTGCACCGCCTCACTACGCAACACTTCACTGCGAACAGGTTCGCTGTCACCCTGTGCACTGCCGGCCACTGCATGACGCGCCGATCCACTGCCAGTCAACGCACCACGAATATCGAGCTGCCACAACACTTCGGTGGCTTCGCTGCGATGTAGCAGCCCGCTTGCATCGAATGGAATGCTCTCCAGTGCGAACTCGGGTGCACCCATGTCGACTGTAATGCTGCCGTCGTCCGAGAGCGTCGGTGCGATTACGCCAGACAGCGTTGCGACGCGGATTGTGGTCTTGTCTGTCAATTTTTTTTCGGTGACGAAACGCACGAACGCACGTGCGCCATTACCGCATTGCTCTACTTCGCCGCCATCGGCGTTGAAAATACGGTAGGTAAAATCAGTATCGGCTTGAGTTGGCGGCTGTACCACCAAAATTTGGTCGGCACCGATGCCGAAGCGACGGTCAGCCAGCAAGCGACATTGCGCAGCCGTTAAGTTAACCGACTGGTTGATTGCATCGATGACGATGAAATCGTTGCCAGCGCCGTGCATTTTGGTGAAGGAAAGTTTCATGTCGATTTCGCAGCGAGCGCGTCTTGAGGGAGTGCGCATATTGTAGTCAAAGGCAGCGTGCGGTGCGCTCTACTGTGCGCCTTAAAGGCGACATAGGAAAGCACGCCGTCTGATTTTTTTTAATGCCCTGCCGGTGCCGCGCAATATTGATTGCAACCACTGAATCAACAGTGCCAACCGCAGCAATACGGTTTCATGCGGCGGTTGTATCCGTGGTTTTGGTGTAGATATCCGGCGCGCCAGGTTGCCGTGTCTTGAAGCGTTTGTGCGTCCAAAAATATTCTTCCGGTGCTTCCAGAATTCGCTCCTCGATGAACGCGTTCATCCGGCGCGTAGCCGCAACAATATCCGGGCCGGGATAATCTTCCCAAGCCGGGTAAAACGTTACTTTCCAGCCGCGGTAATTTGGCAAAAACGTTGCCACTACCGGAATTACCTTGGCACCTGTGGTGGCGGCGATGCGTGCCGGCGCTGTCAGGGTTGCCGCCGGATGGCCGAAGAACGGAACGAATTCCGCATCCTTCACGCCGAAGTCCATGTCTGGCAGCATGAAAAATGGCAGGTGCTCACGCATCGACCGAAGGATCGGCTTGATGCCATCACCGCGCGCAAACAGGCGTACCGGGAAAAAGCGCGATCGCCCTTTGCGCAGTGCCTCGTCGAACACCTTGTTTTGCTGACGCGTATAAATCGAACAGACCGACGCTTCAAGTGCGACCGCGATACCTGCCACATCGAGGCAGACAAAATGCGGGCACAGCAAAATGGTTTGGTGTGTGCGCATCTGATCCAGCGGTACTGCCGGGTCGACCTGGATCAAGCGACGTAATCGCGTGACAGGTGCCCACCACAGTACGCTGCGTTCAAGCACCGCGCGTACATAGCACTCGAAATGCTTGCGCGCGATGCGCAAGTGCTCGTGATGATTCAAATGCGGAAGACAGCGCTGCAGGTTGATCAGCGTGATACGACGGCGCGAGCGTACGGCGATAAATAACAGACGTCCCACGCCGGTGCCTAAACGTCCAAGCAATGGCAGCGGCAGCCAATGCAACAACCACAGTACGGCAAGGACAATCCTCATGGTGCATCTCCGCTCGAGAATGGCGGTACAACACCTGCCGGTGTTTTATAGCGGTTGTAGCCCCAAAAATATTGAGAAGGGCAATGTGAAATCAGTGCTTCCATGGCGTCATTGATTGATTGTGTCTGTTGCTGCAGATCAGTTGGTGCTGCCACATCGAAAGCGACGAAGCGCACCACAAAGCCGGCACCGTGCGACAAACGCTCGGCGTATGACAGCACAATCGGTGCGTCGGTCATTTGCTGCAATTTTGCCGGCAGGGTCATTGTGTACGCGGGCCTGCCAAAAAAATCTGCCCAGACGCCTTCGCCGGTTTGCGGTACCTGGTCTGGTAGCAGGCCGACCGCGCCGCCTCCCTTGAGCGTTTTTAGCAATATCCGCACCCCGCGCAAATTGGCTGGAGCAAGAATCAGATTCGGTCGGCGGCGCGCGCCTTCCATCAAGGGCTTCAAGACGGCCTGTCGCGGTGGGCGATATAGCGCCGTCAATGTCATGCGGCTTGCAATGGCCTGCGCAATAATTTCAAAACAACCCAGATGCGGCGTCAAAAAAATGATGCCCCGTCCTTGCGCGATCGCGTCCTGCACAACCGACCAACCTTCAATGCGAGCCGTTGCCAATACTTTTCTGGGTGGCGCACACCAAATGAAGGGCAGCTCAAAAATATTCTTGCCCGATTCCCGTATCGCGGCTGGCAACTGCGCGCTGAAGCCGGCGCGTGCCAGATTGTCTTGCAGGCGCATCCGGTAACTCGCCGACATCCGATACACGAGCCAGCCAGCCGCGACGCCAATGGCATGCAACACCGAGAGCGGCAAATAAGAAAGCAGGCGAAAAAGAATGACCAGCATCGCGGTGTAAATTTAAAAAAGGTGGAGAAAAAACCAGCAGCTTTGCCATTTTTTTCAAGACGCGTAAAATATCACGTTAGTATCAAGTTGCAGCAACCGCCGAGTTTCAAGACGCGTAAAATACCACGATAGAATCACGTTGCAGCAACCGCCGAGTTAATAGACAACTTGCGAGGCGGTATATAAATGTCGCTAAAGCGTCGCAGGCTCATTTGATTGGCCGCGACATGGTCATCAACGAAGTTACTACCGGAGCCTGTCATGCATCACGAACATCTTTTTACTTCCGAGTCCGTTTCCGAAGGCCATCCCGACAAAGTCGCGGATCAAATTTCCGACGCCATTCTCGATGCGATTTTAGCCATCGATCCAAAGGCACGCGTTGCTGCCGAAACCTTGTGCAATACCGGGCTGGTGGTGTTGGCAGGTGAAATTACTACCCATGCCAACGTCGACTACATCGGTGTAGCACGCGACACCATCAAGCGTATCGGCTACGACAATGCAGACTACGGCATCGATTACAAAAGCTGCGCGGTGATGGTTTGTTACGACAAACAGTCACCCGATATCGCGCAAGGTGTCAACGAAGGCAGCGGCCTTGACCTCGATCAGGGTGCCGGTGATCAAGGTTTGATGTTTGGCTACGCTTGCGACGAAACACCCGAATTGATGCCAGCGGCAATTTACTACGCGCATCGTATTGTTGAACGTCAGTCGCAACTGCGCAAGGATGGCCGCCTGCCGTGGCTGCGCCCTGACGCAAAATCGCAGGTGACTTTGCGCTACGTCGATGGCAAGCCAGTGGGAATCGATACAGTCGTGCTGTCGACCCAGCACGCGCCAGAGATGGAGCATAAAGCGATTGAAGAAGCTGCAATTGAAATGCTGATCAAGCCAGTCGTGCCAAGCGCCTGGCTGAACAACACGCGCTATCTGATCAATCCGACTGGCCGCTTCGTTGTCGGCGGGCCGCAAGGCGATTGTGGTTTGACTGGACGCAAAATCATTGTCGATACTTACGGTGGTGCAGCTCCGCACGGCGGCGGCGCATTTTCGGGCAAAGATCCGTCCAAGGTTGATCGCTCGGCAGCGTATGCAGGGCGTTACGTCGCCAAGAATATTGTTGCGGCCGGATTGGCCTCGCGTTGCCAGATTCAGGTGTCGTATGCGATCGGTATCGCCAGGCCGACCTCGGTCATGGTGACGACGTTTGGCACCGGTAAAATTAGTGACGAGAAACTGGCTGAGTTGGTCCGCGAGCATTTCGATTTGCGCCCAAAAGGTATTGTGCAGATGCTGGATCTGCTGCGGCCGATTTATCAAAAGACCGCAGCCTACGGACACTTTGGTCGTGAAGAGCCTGAGTTCAGCTGGGAGCGTACGGACAAGGCAGCACTGCTACGCGCGAGCGCTGGTCTGTAATTGCGGTAATGCTGGCAGTAGTGCAGACAACACCGCGCGCATTTTTTGAGGCGGATCACATTGGTTAAAGCGGTCGAAAAAAATACGGGGTATCGACTGCTGACCAAGGCGACTATTTTCCGTGGGTCGATGGCGGTATTGGTGTCGCTGTCTGCCATGCCGTGGCCCGGTACAGCAGCGGCAGCAGAATCAAATTCTTCCGATTGGTGTGCTCGGCTTTTGCCCCGATTGCCGGGCGTGTCAGTCGCCGATTGCCACGCCGCCAACTTGACCCCGTCAGGTGCGATGTCGCACCTTGGTTTTCCGATTCTTTCGCGCCAGATTCCAGCGATCCAAAAAAGTGTTGCGACCGCTCCGCCGCGAGTACTGCTGCTCGGCGGCATTCATGGCGACGAGCTGACCGCATCAGCGATCGTGTTCAAATGGTTGCAACAGGCAAACACGCCACTGGCCAGAGAGTTTGCCTGGCAAGTAGTGCCGGTATTGAACCCAGACGGCTTGCTGGCTGCGCGACCGAGCCGTGTCAACGGCCACGGTGTCGATCTGAATCGTAATTTTCCGACTGCAAATTGGGAGCGGGAAGCACCGCGCTACTGGATCGAGGCAACCGCCAGCGATCCGCGTCGTTTTCCTGGAACCGGCCCGTTATCGGAGCCGGAAAGTCGCTGGCTCCAGCGCGAGATCGAACGCTTCAAACCGAATGTCATCATCTCGGTACACGCTCCCTTTGGCGTGCTTGATTTCGACGGTCCCGCGCCGGTGCCGGAAAAGTTCGGACGGCTGCAGTTCAACCGGGTGGGTGTGTATCCCGGCTCGCTCGGAAATTACGGCGGTCAACTGAACCATATTCCAGTGATCACAATCGAGCTGCCGAACGCGGTCAAGATGCCTTCTGAAATCGATGTCGAACGGATTCGACTCGACATGCTCAACTGGATCAAATTGAATATTCGACCGCAGAATGCATTGACCGCGATGCCGTCGGCGGGCGATGTTTCCGTGCGGCAGTAATTCGATTGGCAAATTGCGTTATAATTTTGGTCTCCAAGGAGCGTTGCAGCCGAATTGAAGGTGTTCATCACCTATAATTCGCGCCAGGCTTGGAAGCATTACCCCGCAACTGCGCTCACGTTTCTTTTTTTCTAACTAGAAAGGAGGGCGTGATGAACGCCGCAGTTTTAAATTCCGTATTAACCTCCCCCGCTTCCGACTTCAAAGACTACTTCGTAGCTGACTTGAGTCTCGCTGATTGGGGCAACAAAGAAATCAAAATCGCCGAAGTCGAGATGCCTGGCCTGATGGCGATCCGTCATGAATTCGCTGCCGCGCAACCGCTGAAAGGCGCACGCATCACCGGCTCGATCCACATGACGATTCAAACCGCCGTGTTGATCCAAACGCTTGAAGTACTCGGTGCCGAAGTACGTTGGGCTTCCTGCAATATCTATTCGACGCAGGATCACGCTGCTGCAGCCATCGCTGCAAGCGGCACGCCAGTATTTGCATTCAAAGGCGAATCGCTCGACGAATATTGGGAATTCACCCATCGTATTTTCGAATGGCCGAACGAGCAGCATGCCAACATGATTCTTGACGACGGTGGCGACGCGACACTGTTGCTGCACTTGGGCACACGTGCCGAGCAAGATGCATCGGTGCTCGACAATCCAACGTCCGAAGAAGAAATCTGCCTGTTCAATTCGATCAAGAAGCGTCTGGCATCGCACACCGGGTGGTATTCAAAACGTCTGGCCGAAGTCAAAGGCGTGACCGAAGAAACCACGACCGGCGTGCATCGCCTGTATCAGATGTTCAATGAAGGCAAGCTCGCGTTCCCGGCAATCAACGTCAATGATTCTGTCACCAAATCGAAGTTCGACAACCTGTACGGTTGCCGTGAATCGCTGGTCGATGGTATCAAGCGCGCAACCGACGTGATGATCGCCGGTAAAGTGGCAGTCGTGGCCGGTTACGGTGACGTCGGCAAAGGTTCGGCACAAGCGCTGCGTGCACTGTCGGCGCAAGTCTGGGTGACTGAGATCGATCCGATCTGCGCACTGCAGGCTGCGATGGAAGGCTATCGCGTCGTGACGATGGATTACGCCGTTGAGCACGCCGATATTTTTGTCACAGCCACCGGCAACTATCATGTGATCACGCATGAGCACATGAAGAAGATGAAAGACCAGGCAATCGTCTGCAACATCGGCCACTTCGACAATGAAATCGAAGTCGCCGCATTGAAGCAGTACACCTGGGAAAACATCAAGCCGCAAGTCGATCATGTGATCTTCCCGAACGGCAAACGGATCATCCTGCTGGCTGAAGGCCGTCTGGTGAATTTAGGTTGCGGTACCGGTCATCCGTCGTATGTGATGAGTTCGTCGTTTGCGAACCAGACGATCGCGCAGATCGAATTGTTCTGCAATACCGATAAGTATCCGGTTGGCGTCTACACGTTGCCGAAGCATCTGGATGAAAAAGTCGCCCGTCTTCAATTGCGTACATTGAACGCGCAGTTGACCGAACTGACTCCCGAGCAAGCCAGCTATATCGGCGTGGAGCAAGTTGGTCCATACAAGCCGGAACACTATCGCTACTAAGCTGTAGTTCAGTTGCAGTTCAGTTGCACATCAGTTGCAACCGGGTTTCAACTGATGTGGTGCTGATGTGAGCAAAGCGTCGACCTGACCGTCAGGTCAGTTCGGCGCTTTATGTTTTTCTTGTTTTTCCCGTATTTCCCAATTTCTTTATTTCGCTGACCGGAGTCGAATATGCGCCTCATCGTCACCTGGATCATCAATGCTGTCGCGCTGTTGGCGCTACCTTACCTGTTGCAGTCGGTGCAGATCGCCAGTTTCGGTACTGCGCTGATCGCCGCGCTGGTGCTGGGTTTGGTCAATACGCTGATCCGTCCGGTGCTGGTATTGTTGACGCTGCCAGTGACGGTGCTGACGCTCGGTCTGTTTATTTTTATTATTAATGGCCTGATGTTCTGGGCGGTAGCGCATCTGGTAGATGGCTTTCGCGTATCCAGTTTCGGTGCCGCGATTGTGGCTGCGCTGGTGTACAGCGTCGTGTCATGGGCGCTTTCCTCTTTGCTGTTAAAAAATTCATGAGTACTCCCGATTTCAGTATCGAGTTTTATCCGCCGAAAACGCCCGAAGGCGTGGAAAAATTGCGCGTGGCGCGCGGTCGTCTTGCTACGTTGAATCCAAAATATTTTTCAGTCACCTTCGGTGCCGGCGGCAGCACGCAGCAAGGCACGCTCGATACCGTGGTCGATATTCGCCGCGAAGGGTATGACGCTGCACCACACATTTCGTGTCTGGGCAGTTCGCGCGATCGGCTACGCAGCATTCTTGCCGAATATAAATCGCACGATATCCACCGGCTGGTGGCCTTGCGGGGCGATTTGCCAAGCGGGTTCGGTGCCACCGATTTATCGGCAGGTGAATTCCGCTACGCCAATGATCTGGTTGAATTCATTCGGGCCGAGACCGGCGACTGGTTTCATATCGAAGTGGCGGCGTATCCGGAAATGCATCCACAAGCCAAGTCGCCACAGGACGATTTGCAGAGCTTCGTGCGCAAAGTGAATGCCGGTGCAAATGCGGCGATCACGCAGTATTTTTACAACGCGGATGCCTATTTTCGATTCGTCGACGAAGCGCAAAAGCTTGGCGTGCAAGTGCCGATCGTGGCGGGCGTTATGCCAATCACAAACTATTCGCAGCTGATGCGTTTTTCGGAAATGTGCGGCGCCGAGATACCGCGCTGGGTGCGCTTGAAGCTGGCCAGCTTTGGCGACGATAGCGACTCGATTCGGGCGTTCGGTCTCGATGTGGTCACTGCGTTGTGCGAACAACTGATTTCCGGGGGCGCGCCGGGACTACATTTTTATTCCCTCAATCAGGCAGTGCCGACGATGGCGATTTGCCAGCGGCTGGCGTTATCGCGCTAACAATCATCGACACACGCCGCGAGCGACATTCAGAACACGCCGCTTTCGGTAACGACTGCCTGCAAAGCGACATCATGCGCCTGCGCTGCAAAGTCAATTCGGTTGCAATCGAACGCGATGCCAATGGTAATTACCGACGGCATAACTGCAAGCGTGCGGTCATAAAACCCGCCGCCATAGCCAAGCCGAATGCGTTGCGGCGTAATGCCCAGGCACGGGACTACAAGCGCGTCTGGTGTGACGTGTCGATGCGGCAAAGCCGGTATCGCTACGCCGAACGCATCGCGCGTCATTACATCACCGGGTTGCCATGCCACGAAGGCAAGTGGCGCGTTGTTGGTGATCACGACCGGTAGCGCAAGTGCAATGCCTGCTGCAGACAAGGTTGCCCACGTAGTCATCAAGTCGGGCTCGCCCGGTAGCGGTGAATACACGGCGAGCGTTTTGATTGCGCGCGCCGTAATCCAATCCACTAAAACTGATCCAATTTTCTCAACGGCATCTTTGCGCTGGAGGGCCGTCAATGCCCGCCGCGCTGCAAGCATTTTAGTGCGCAACGCTGCCTTGTGCGCCGCAACGTTCAACGCATTTTTCGCTGCATCGCATGCTATCCTTGAATCAGGCAGAGTCATCGTGGTTCAATCGGTAAATAGGGTAGTCGCAACATGAAGTGGATGAAAACGGTGGAATGGTGTTTGCGCGCCAGCGTGGTGGTTGGTCTCTCGTTATCGATGGCAATGACTGCAGATGCTGCACGCCAACAAAATCTGATTAACGACGATGACGTGTTCCTCGCACTGCGCGATGCCGCACGTCGCGAAGATGCTTCTTCTGCCGCAGATCTGGCCAACAGATTGCCCGATTATGCCATTCCTTCCTACGTCGATTACTACCGTCTGAAATCGCATCTGAAAGACGCCTTATCGACAGAAATTCGCGACTATCTGCAACGTTACAACGGTAGTGCGATTGCCGACCGCATGCGCAACGACTGGTTGCTGCTGCTCGGCAAGCAGCGTGATTTTGTGACTTTCGACGAACAATATCCGCTGTTCAAACTCGATGACGATACGCAGTTGAAATGCTATGCGCTGCTATCGCGTGCCATCAAGGGTGAGCAGGTGGCACCCGCCGCGCGCCGGTTGCTGGCATCACCGAAGGACTATGGCGAAGCCTGCCCAGCGCTGATCGCGTCATTGGCGCAATCCGGCCAATTCACCGATAGTGATTTGTGGGCGCAAGTGCGGCTCGCTTCCGAATTCAATCAGGCGATGGTGGTGCGCCGCATCGGCGCGCTCACGCAAGCGACTGACAAAGAGCTGATTCAAGCCATCGAAAAAGCGCCGCTGGTCATTGCGCAAAGCGTCGGTGCGACGCCGACTGCGCGTCAATTATTTATCGTTGCGTTGGGTCGCGTTGCCCGCACCAGTCCCGAACAGGCAGCCAGCGCATTGATGAATGTAGAGAGTCGCTTCACCGCCGAAGAACGCGCGCTGGGCTGGGCGCAGATCGCGCTGCAGGCATCGCTGAAGTTAATGCCCGAAGCCACCTCGCAATACTGGAGTCGCGCTGACGGTGCGATCTTGTCGGGCGAAGGTTACCAATGGCGCGCACGCATGGCCTTGCGCGCCGGCGACTGGAAGCGGGTGCGTCAGGCCATCGATGCGATGCCTGCCGATTTGCGTGACGATCCGACCTGGATTTACTGGCGTGCGCGGGCGTTGCGTGCCGCTGGTGAACGTGACGAAGCGCAGCAGTTGCTGACATCGATTGCGCAGCAAACCAATTTTTATGGCCAGCTTGCACTGGAAGACTTGGGTCAAAAAATTAGCATCCCGGCGGCTGCTGCACCGCTGTCCTCATTGGAAATGAATCGTATCTCGGCCAACGCGGGGTTGCGTCGCGCACTCAAATTTTTCGATCTGAATTTGCGTTTTGAAGCCGTGCGCGAATGGAATTGGGAACTGCGCAGCATGAGTGATCGTGAGCATCTGGCTGCAGCCGAATTTGCGCGCCAAAATAATGTACTCGACCGCATGGTCAATACCTCGGATCGAACCAAAT
>JAYTZV010000196.1:0-29343 GCA_043741695.1 Burkholderiales bacterium | reverse complement strand
AAATTTTTCCTTGAAATGCGCGCTCCATGCAATGTCGAAACCGCAGTTGGCTGGTTGCAGTGGCGCGACATCAATGCCGCGCTCTTGCAGCCACGGCACCCATGCGCCATCGGAACCCAGCCGCGCCCAGCTACCGCCACCAAGTGCGAGCAGTGTTGCATCGGCGTGTACCGACAAGGTGCTGTCACGATGCTCAAAGCGCAGACTGCCATCGTCATGCCAGCCACGCCACGCGTGACGCATGTGGAACCGAACACCTTGCGTACGCAAACGGTGCAGCCATGCGCGCAGCAACGGTGCGGCTTTCATCGAGACCGGAAAAACTCTGCCCGACGATCCGACAAATGTTGGCACGCCCAGTGCGTCGCACCAGCTGCGCAACGCCGCTGCATCGAAAGAGGTGATGATCGGTTGCAGTGTGCGCTGCTGCTCGGCATAGCGCGCGAAGAATAGTTCGCCTGATTCAGAATGCGTCAGGTTCAAGCCGCCTTTGCCGGCCAGCAGAAACTTGCGACCTACCGACGGCATTGCGTCGTATAGATCGACTGATACACCTGCATTGCTCAATACCTCGGCTGCCATCAATCCGGCTGGCCCCCCACCAATAACGGCAACTGTCTTTAAAGATGCGGGTTTCATATCAATTTCCATTGTTTGCCAATGCGGTGCTGCGGCCGTGCCAGGCACGCCAGATTCCGTCACCCGAATACACAACCAGCCCGGCCCAGATAGCAATGAAACCAATCATGCGCGCATGATCGAACGGCTCGTTGTAGAGCCAGACACCGAGAATTAATTGCAGGCTCGGCGACGTGTATTGGAGAATGCCGAGTGTTGCCATCGGAATGCGCCGCGCGCCGATCGCAAACATCAACAGCGGTATTGCCGTGATCGGGCCCGCCGCAATCAGCAACCATTGCAGCGCGGAGGGCGCAGCTGCAAACGCATTGCGCTGCTGAAAAATCAGCCAGATTAGATAACCCAGCGCGGCGGGAAACAGCATCATGGTTTCCAGCGCTAAACCTTCCAGCGCACCCAGCGCAGCGGTCTTGCGCAACAGCCCGTACAGTCCGAACGATACCGCGAGTGCAAGACCGGTCCATGGCGGATGACCACTCTGCCAGGTCAGCCACAATACACCGCACGCTGCCAGGGCAACCGCACACCATTGCCAAGCACGCAGCCGTTCGCCAAGCAGCAAATAACCGAGTAGCACATTGACCAGCGGATTCATGAAGTAACCCAGACTTGCATCGATTACGCGGCCACTGTTGACTGCCCAGATATACAGAAACCAGTTGGACGATAACAGCAGCGCACTGGCCGCAAAGCCAGCGATGACGATCGGCCGTTTTGCCACTTCACTCAACCAGCGCCATTGCTTACGCACCCCCAGTATTCCCATCAGCAGCAGAAACGACCACAGCACCCGGTGCATTAAAATTTGCTCTGGCGGAATACTTTTGAGCAGCTTGAAGTAGACCGGAAACAAACCCCACAAGATGTAGGCAGCTGCTGCATAAAACATCCCGTTGCGCATGATCGGCTACTCGTTGATTGAAGTGTGAATTGAGGCAAGAATTGTCGATGCTCGACAATCACGTTCGTCTGACCCTTGGCTGCCCGCGCCGAATTATGCCACTGCAACGGTGCGCATGGTGGGTGGCTTCGGCGATCGGCAACCAAACGCGAGGCGTGCAGTGTCGCTTTCAACCGCAGCGCAAAAATGTATTACATTGACGCTCCTGCCAACGACATAGTGAGGGAAATACGCATGAACAAGCGCGGTAGCAAACACACCCCAGAACAAAATACGGAGCAGGAGAGGGCGCAGAAAAATGCGCATGACCAGCAATTCGAAGATGGTCTAAAAATCCGCAAACAAGTCATGGGCGAATCGTATGTAGACAGCGCCTTCGCAAACGCCGATGCATTCACGCTGCCGATCCAGGAATTCATCACACGCAATGCGTGGGGAACAGTCTGGTGTCGGGATGGCATGACGCTCAAGCAGCGCAGCATGGTGACGCTATCGATGCTGATTGCGCTGGGCCGTAGCCACGAGATCAAGGGGCATGTACGCGGTGCGATTAACAATGGTGTCACGCCTGAAGAACTGCGCGAGATATTGCTGCATGCAGCGGTATATTGCGGTGCACCGTTGGCGCTAGATGCGACAAGGTCGGTACAGGAAGTGCTGAAAAGTCTTTGAATGGTCACATGCGTTGTGATGATTGAAGACAGATCGACAAGTGACTTTTGTCAGATCCGTGGCGATGCGAACCGACATTCTCGTTGTACGGCACAGCGTGCAATGTGTATCGAAAGCCAGACTCGCTTCGGCCAAAATACGCCCGATTTGATCGCAAATTGCTATTGGTGAATGGCTCGATTTGGCCAAGAGCGCTCGTTCTGCTGAGAATCGTTCCAGATTGCCACCAGCGTTATTATCTGACGATGAGCGGCGCTGGTCTGGCTAGAAGCCCCGGGCAGACTGCGGCAAAATGCAGTTTGCCAAGTCCAGGTTGGGACGATTATGTTCGCAAAGATTGGCTCATCGCATCGCGATCGTCAACATTGCATTGGTCGAAACTAGCCGCCGAGCCCCGATTAAGGCCATACGCTACAATTCATGAGTACTCCGTATCCAAGTATTGGCTGGCGATAGCCGTCTTCATCTCGGCGTTGAACACCTTTAACGGATCACACCAGAGACCTTTTTTGTGCATGAGATTCATCGCTCCTCACACTGTATTTTTTGCAATTTATTCCATAAATTCCACCACCAACGAAAGTGTTCAATATGAAAATTTACGACTTCGAAGGCTTTCCTAATCCTGCCCGCGTTCGCATTGCATTGGCCGAAAAAGGTGCGACGGACAAAGTACAGTTCGTGCATGTCGACGTGATGAAGGGCGAGCATCGCCTCCCCGAATTTGTCAGCAAGAATCCGAGTGCTTCGGTACCGGTTCTGGAGCTTGACGATGGTACTTTCATCAGCGAGTGCTCGGCCATCACCGAATATCTTGATCACGCGTTTGAAGGTATTTCACTGACCGGCAAGACAGCCAAGGAACGTGCCGTCATCCACATGATGCAACGCCGCGCGGAACAAGGTGTGATGGACGCAGTGGGTACGTATTTTCATCACGCCACGGCGGGCTTGGGTGCACTGGAGCTTTACCAGAACAAGGAATGGGGCATGAAGCAGCACGAACGCGCGCTTTCGGGAATGCACTATTTCAACAGCGTGCTGGCTACGCAACCGTTCGCGGCTGGCGAGAATTTTTCGGTTGCCGACATTACGCTGTTTGTCGCCCTGTCGTTTGCAGATTTCGCCAAAGTCGCGATTCCCGCTGACTGTACCGCACTGCTTGCCTGGCGCACCCGTATGGCCAAGCGTACCAGCATGGGTGGCACTGGCAGTTGATCGACTGGTTCGCGACGCAAGACACAGAAGGGATCTACTCATGGACATTAACGCCGATTTCAGTCAGCGCATCGTCATGCACGGCGCAACCATGCCGTGGGTGGATTCCCCAGTCGCGGGGGTACAGCGCAGGATGCTTGATCGCATCGGCGATGAAGTCGCAAGGGCGACCACGATCGTACGCTATGCGCCGGGAAGTCAGTTCACCGCACATACGCATGGCGGTGGTGAAGAGTTTATCGTGCTGGAAGGGATGTTCCAGGACGAACAGGGCGACTATCCGGTAGGTTCATATATCCGTAATCCCCCTACCAGCCGGCATACGCCGGGGTCGGCACCGGGTTGCATTATTTTCGTAAAACTTTGGCAATTTGCGCCAGAGGACCGTACTCATGTCATCGTCGACATGAACAAGATGGGGAAAATCGGCGACCCAACAGGTGCAGGCGTCGCGGTCACGCCGCTCTTCGAGGACGAACGCGAAACCGTCCAGCTTGAGTATTGGCAACCCGGTGCCCACGTAAAAAGGGCTTACGTCGACGGTGCCGAAATACTTGTTCTGGCGGGCGACTTCGTGGACGGAGGCGACTGTCTGAACGGGATGTCCTGGATGCGCCTGCCACGCAGTGGTCAGCTTGATGCAACAGCCGGGAATTACGGCACCCAAGTGTGGATCAAGCAACGACATCTACGCTTTGTCGGCCCACCAGTTATTTTTTGAGTCCAAACGAGACGCGGTCCAGTTTCGCGTCACACCAGCATGTACCGTTGGCGTTGATCAGGCAGTTATCGGTGCCAAGTTATCGGTGCCATAGCGCCGCGGGTCGTTCATTAGGCGAGGTTGTGTTACCAGTTTAGCGCCCTGAAAGAGATGAATGCGAATGCAAGCAAACCGGGGCACTTTACGGTCAAAAGGTTTTTTCAATCACGAGCGGCACGTATCTGCGTGCAGATTAACGCGTGATTTCCAAATCTGGCCGTGGCTGCCCAACTTGCGGCATTGGCGCTCTGACACATTTTGTCAAATCGCGTCAAAATTTGTACACAGAGTGTATCCGCCACGCCGCCACCGATTCAATCAAATCCCGGCAAACCACTGATACCCATTGCTGTCCTCCCAATAGCCGCCTTTACCGCCCGCGATATGCGTAAAACTGTCGACCAGTTCGATGCGCATCAAATACTTGGCCTGTTTGTAGCCGAGTTGACGCTCGACCCGCAAGCGCAGCGGCGCGCCATTGCCGACCGGCAGCACAGCTCCGTTTAGTTCATACGCCAGAATCGTTTGCGGATGCGTTGCATCGTCCAGATCAATGCTTTCGTAATACGGGCTGCTACCGTCGCTTTCCATCGGATCGGCACAGTGAAATACGGCGAACTTCGCCGCCGCAGTCGGACGCGCAGCCTCCAGGATGTCATGCAGCGGCACGCCTTTCCATTTGCCGATAGCGCTCCAACCTTCAACGCAATCGTGACGCGTAATTTGGGTACGACTCGGCATGGCGTGCAAGTCGGCAAGAGAAAGCTTCAGTGGTTTTTCAACGAGTCCGTCGATCACCAAAGCCCAGTCGGCAAAACCGTGTTTTACCATCGCTTGATACGCGGCGCTGTTTGGATTGTCGGTGCCGTTGCTGCGAAAGCTCGGCGACAAATCGGCTTCGGTAAATTCCTGCGCCATCGCCTTGCGCGACAACAGCGCTTTTTGCGCCCCGTGATTCAGCGCTTCACCCGCCGCCAGTACTTTGGGAAACCAGCTGGTTTGCGCGATGCGATCGCATCCCGCCAATACCAGTCCACCAGCGCTGGCCAGCGACCAGCGCAAAAACTGTCGTTTAGTGGCGAAATGTTTCATGGATGTTCTCCCGGTGTTGAATCAGGCGTGATGCGGTAGTAGCCGGTGATCATTGAGCGCAGATGATTAAACAGGCCGCTGATAATCACTTCAAATACATGAATCAGCACGAAGGCCACTAGCATCCACGCCACCACAAAATGGATCGTACGGGCGGATTGGCGACCACCAAACAGATCGACCCAGCCGGTCAGCAAAGAATCCAGGCCAGGCGACATTGCCATGCCCATCAGGATGATCAACGGCAGCAAAACAAAAATCACGATCAGGTAGGTCAGCTTCTGCAGCACGTTGTAGCGGGTAGCAGCAGCACCGGTTGGATGCTTGAATTTGATATGATCCTTGATGGAGGTCCCGATGCCGCGTAGCTCGGGTACGGTCGGGGCGAGGTCACGTCGTACGTGTCCGCTGATAAACGAATACAGCAAATAGACGACGCCGTTGATGACGAACAGCCACGCAAAAAAGAAGTGCCAGTCGCGCGCCTCGGCCAGAGAGTAGTGACCGGGAATCGTCAGCCAGAGCGGGAAGGCATTTGTGTCGACACGGCCATCGGCGACGACGCGGGCGCCGAGCAATCCGGTGGTGTCGAATTCATGTCCGGCGATGGTCAGCAGCCCGCGGGTAGCGGGCTTGCCTTTGGGTTGACCACTCGCCTCATCGGAGTCATCGGCGACTTCTTCCGCACTGATTTCGAGTAAAGCCGGACGATTGCTATACGACGAAGCGCCCCAGTTCAAGGTGGGATGCGCATTGAAAATATGCAGCCCACTCATGAAGAGAATGGTCAGAGAAACAACGTTTATCCAGTGCATCAAGCGTACTGGAAGGCGATGTCGGTAGGTCAGTATCGAAGCAGTCGGCATGGGTGTTCTCGCATTGATTGTTCGGCAGTCGTTTCAGCATAGAGGCGTTGCGCGGCATTGGCAAATAGATCAACGATACTGGTCGTACGGGTACAATGCCGGTGCTGCGAAACTTGGTCGCATGACCTTTGTCCTACCTTACACTCTGGCTTTTCTTTTTGCTCCGTGGATCCATCTAGCCCTCAAACAGACACCATCCGACTCGCAAAACGCGTAGCCGATCAGCTTGGCTGTTCGCGTGCGGAAGCTATTCAATACATTGAAGGTGGCGCGGTCAGCGTCGATGGCGAGGTTGTGGAATTGGCCGGAGCGCGCGTCGCTGCGGCGCAGAATGTGGCGCTGCGCGAGGGTGCGGTGCTTGCCACCGTCGAACCAGTCACGCTGTTATTCCACAAGCCGGCGGGGGTAACCGAGGTAGAGATCGTCGAGACCGCAACCGGGTTGATTCGACGCGACACCTGCTTTGAAGCCGATCGTTCAGGCGTGGATTTTTTGCAGCGACACACGCGCGATCTGACAGCGACCAGTCCACTCGATCCCGATGCCAGCGGTTTGATCGTGCTAACGCAGGACTATCGCATCGTGTGCAAATTGGTCGAGGAAGCTAATCGGATCGAGCATGAACTCGTAGTGGAAGTCGCCGGCACGATGAAAGAGGGCGGCATTGATTTGCTGCAAGCGCACGCATCATGGAATGGCAAACCGCTCAACGCACTGAAGGTCAGCTGGCAAAGCGAACACCGCCTGCGCTTTGCGTTGAAAGGATTGCAGGTCGGGATGGTCCGGCATCTGTGCACGCAGGTCGGGCTGCAAGTTGTCTCGATCAAACGCATTCGTATCGGTCGCATTGCGATGGCATCGCTGCCAGTCGGGCAGTGGCGCTACTTGACCGGCTACGAACGCTTCTGATCGGACTGGCCGATCCGCATTGACTATTTGCGTCCGGATCGTGCGACCGTGGCACCCACCTTGCGTGCGGTCGTCGCAGTACGGCCAGATCGCGTGGGTGCGGTGGGTGAACGCACCACAGCAGCTCCGGCTCGCGGCTTGTTTTGCCCGAATTTCTTGGCAAGCTTTTCCGGACCCGGTGTTTCGCGACTGCGCTCGATCGCCATCAGGGCAGGCGTTGGAGCACCGTGTCGCGGCACAAGATGCCGCTCACCACTGCCGATCAAATCGGACCGGCCCATGCGCTGTAACGCCTCGCGCAAAATTTCCCAGTTATCTGGATCGTGATAACGCAAAAATGCCTTGTGCAGTTTGCGGATTTTGCCGGTGCGCACCGTTTCCACACTTTCCGAATCGGCCGTGATTTTACGCAACGGATTTTTTCGCGTGTGATACATCGTCGTTGCCAATGCCATCGGCGTTGGCATGAAAGTCTGCACCTGATCCAGACGGAAATTATTTTTCTTCAGCCACAGCGCGAGATTCAGCATATCTTCATCTGTGGTGCCCGGATGGGCCGCGATGAAATACGGAATCAAGTACTGCTCCTTGCCCGCTTCTTTTGAATATTTGTCGAACAGTTCCTTGAATCGGTCATACGCACCCATACCCGGCTTCATCATTTTCGACAGCGGGCCTTCTTCGGAATGTTCTGGTGCGATTTTCAGCAAGCCACCGACGTGATGCGTAACCAGTTCTTTTACATACTCAGGCGAGCGCACGGCAAGGTCGTAGCGCAGACCGGAACTGATCAGGATTTTCTTCACACCCGGAATCGCACGGGCCTTGCGGTACAGCTGAATTAGCTTGCTGTGATCGGTGCCGAGGTTGGAGCAGATACTCGGATACACGCACGATAAACGTCGGCAGGATTCCTCGATTTTCTTTTCCTTGCAGGCCAAGCGATACATGTTCGCCGTCGGCCCGCCAAGGTCGGAAATTGTGCCGGTAAACCCTTTGGTCTTGTCGCGGATCAGTTCAATTTCGCGCAGGATCGATGGCTCCGAACGACTTTGAATGATGCGGCCTTCATGCTCTGTAATTGAACAGAAAGTGCAACCACCAAAACAGCCGCGCATGATGTTGACTGAAAAACGAATCATGTCCCACGCTGGAATTTTCGCCTTGCCGTAGCTAGGATGCGGCGCACGCGCATAATTCATGTCGTACACGCCGTCCATTTCATCCATTGCCAACGGCAGCGGTGGCGGGTTGAGCCAGACGTCGCGCTCACCGTGACCCTGCACCAAGGCACGTGCATTGCCGGGATTAGATTCGAGATGAAACACGCGCGACGCGTGCGCGTACAGCACCGGATCGTCCTTGATGTCTTCAAAACTCGGTAAGCGAATCACCGTCTTGTTGCGCTGTTCTTTTTGAGCTGCCTGACGTTCCTCGCGGCTCATGATGCGGATTGGTTTTTCAACGACAGCGACGGGGGCTGCAGAAGCACCGGAAGTACCGCAACTCTCCGGCTCCTTGGTTTTCATTTCGTATGGATCAGCGTGCGGCTCGATGCGACCTGGCGTGTCGACCCGCGTCGAGTTGGTTTCAGTCCAATCTTCTGCTGGCATCCAGCCGCGTGACGCCATGAAAGCGGTGCCACGTAAATCGCGAATTTCCTTGATCGGTTCACCCGCTGCAATGCGGTGCGTTAGCGCTACCAGCGCGCGCTCGGCATTACCGAAAATCAGAATGTCGGCTTTCGAATCCGGCAAGACCGAGCGACGCACTTTGTCCGACCAATAATCGTAATGCGCAATGCGGCGCAGGCTGGCTTCGATACTGCCAATGACGATGTTGGTATCCGGATAGGCTTCACGGGCGCGCTGCGCATACACGACCAGCGCACGATCCGGCCGCTTGTTTGGCTCGCCATTCGGTGTATAGGCATCGTCTGAACGAATCTTGCGGTCAGCAGTGTAACGATTGACCATCGAATCCATATTGCCGGCAGTAACACCGAAATACAAATTAGGTTTGCCGAGCGCGCGAAATGCATCTACGGAGAGCCAGTCCGGTTGGGCGATGATGCCGACCCTGAACCCCTGCGCCTCGAGCAAACGGCCAATTAGCGCCATACCGAAACTCGGATGGTCGATGTACGCGTCGCCGGTGACTAGAATTACATCGCACGTGTCCCAACCCAGCGCGATCATTTCGGCGCGCGACATAGGTAAAAACGGCACCGGTTTGACCGGAGCAGTTCGATTGGACGTATATGCAAAGATATTTTTTGGGGATTCCATAGACAGGGGTGCCACTTGGTAGCGATCAATGACACTTAGAAGACAAGTGCCGGAGTATGACAGCTTTAAGAGTGGACGCGTTTGTTTGCCGCCGCTCTGCCAGGGATTTAATCTGGGCTCTGATACACGCCCCGGGTGCAATTTTGCCGATATCCTGCTGTTTGCTTTTTCCAAAACTAATTTGTCACTATGGCGACGGTAAATGCCCCCGCGATGTCGCTATAAAGTAATATTGCCGTAAAACAAATTACACGCCAAACCGAACGGTACGCATAGTGAAAACGCTGAATCGAAACTTGAAAACGCGCTTAAAACAAGGCAAAAGGTACCTTCCCTTACTGCGCGCACATCGAGTGTGGTTCGTGGTGTGGATTGCAATTGCACTCGCCGCGGTAACGTCACTATGGGTGCTGGACCGCTCGCGCCGTACGGAAGACCTCGCGTCGCTACAAGCTGTTGCCAAACGTGAAGCCGTCGCGTTGTCGAGCGCATATGCGCAACAAATCGTGCGGTCGCTGGAAAAGCTCGACGAGCTGTCTGCCTTGTTTCTCTATGAATGGGAGCGCTCGGGGCGCACGTTGCGACTCGAAGATCTGGCCGCTAACGGGCTGCTCAGTACCGAACATTTTGCCTCGTTTTTGATTGTCGATACCAACGGCAACAGCGTTACCAGCACCCGCACCAACCGGTCCGATGCGAAATTCAATGATCGGCCCTACTTCAAACAACATCAGGCGGACCCCAGCTCTGCGCTGAAAGTCAGTACGCCGACCGTAGGAAAAATTTCCAACCAGCGCGTCATCCATGTCACACGCCGCATCAACAAGCCAGACGGCACATTCGACGGCGTGCTCGTAGTGTCGGTCGCGAATGATTTTTTTACGCCATTATCTAACGATACGGTTTTTGGCAAAGAGGGCTTGCAAGCAGTCGTCGGTGATGATGGCGAAGTGCGCGTTAGTCTGATTGGCGGGATACTTTCACCACCTCCAACCTCCGCGTTACGTACTGACGCATCGTGTCTGCCCGGTGCGCAGCCCGGCCTGATCACCGCCGCGTGTTTTTCAGATAACCAGGCGCGTATTGTGGCCGTGACCGGCTTTGGCGCGTATCCGTTCAAGGCAGTCGTCGGCTTGTCCGAGCGTGAAATTTTGCAGCCTTTTTTGCAGCGCAATAGTGAACGCGATCGTTCTCTCATCGTGATATCCGGCTTGATTGCCTTCAGCTGTTTTGTTGCATTGCTGCTGTCGGCACTTATGATTTTGAAGCGCGCAGAAGCCTCAGAGATACGCAAAGCGTATCGGCTCGCGACAGAGAACGGCAAGGATGGATTTTTTCTTTGGCGCAAAGTCGAGGACGAGGAGGGCGTTGTGTGCGATTTTCAGATCGTTGACTGCAACGAGCGCGGCGCGGAGATGTATGGGCTAACCAAAAACGAACTGGTGGGTTCGACCTTCACGAGTCAATATGGTAACTCTCCCTATCGCGATTTCATGGTGTCGAGCTATCGCAACGTCTTTGAACAAGGCCACGGCGAAGACGATATCGAAGTGCCGCCACAGAGTCTAATCAAAGCCAAATGGCTGCATCGTAAATATGTGCGCACCTTTGAGGGCTTGGCGGTAACGCATTCTGATATCGGCGACAAAATTGCAGTTGAACAGGAAATGTCGCGGCGTGCGATCGAGGATAATCTGACCGGTTTGCCAAATCGCTACTGGCTATCGCAAAATCTGCCGCTGATTTTGATGGATGCAGCGCAGGCAAAAATGCGCGTAGCAGTATTGTTTCTCGATCTGGATGATTTCAAGAACGTCAACGACTCACGTGGCCACTCTGCTGGCGACGAACTGCTGCGCGCGGCTGCAGATCGTCTGCGTGGCTCGGTCCGACCGAATGATCATGTAGCGCGCTTCGGCGGTGACGAATTTACGATCGTAATGCGCAACATCACCGACGAATCGCAGGTCATCGGCTTGGCGAACCGAATCATCGACGCCTTTAAAACCCCTTTTGTTGTCAGTGGCAGTGAAAATCTGGTGGGTGCTTCGATCGGTATCGCCATTTTTCCTGCCGATGGTGGAGATGGCGAAACCCTGCTGAAAAATGCCGATATCGCGATGTACGCGGCGAAAGTCGAGAAGGGTGGTTACTGTTTTTATTCGCATGAACTGTACGCAAGGCGGGAGTCGCGACTGGCAACCGAACAGGAAATTCTGCGGGCACTGAAAGACGACGAATTTATCGTCTACTACCAACCGCGCCTGCGCCCCGCAACTCGCGAAATCGTCGGGATGGAAGCATTGGTGCGATGGGCTAATCCTACGCGTGGACTGGTGCCGCCGGATGAATTTATTCCGATTGCCGAGAGCTCGGACTTGATTGTGCAGCTGGGCGAAGTTGTGGCGGCCAAAGTAGCATGGCAAATTAAGGAGTGGGTCAGAACAGGGCACGCCGTTGTGCCGGTATCGATCAATGTATCGGCGCGCCAATTCAGGAAAGGCAGGGTACGTTCGCTGATCGCGCGTCTACTGGATGAAACACACATTGACGCATCGCTGCTGGAGGTGGAAATTACCGAATCGGCCATGATGGGCGATGAAGATGAAGTCGGCATTCAGCTCGCGGCGCTCGATAAGATGGGAGTGAGAACCCACGTTGACGATTTCGGCACTGGCTATTCGTCGCTGTCGTTATTGCAACGCTTATCGCTGGATGTGTTGAAAATTGATCGTGCATTCACCGCGACACTCGGCAAAAATCCCGAAAGCGAAATTTTCTTTCGCGCCATTGTTTCGATGGGCCATGCGCTTGGAATGGAAGTCGTCGCAGAAGGGGTCGAAACAGAGGAGCAGCTGGCATTGATTATCAAACTTGGCTGCGACGAAGCACAGGGATACCTGTTTGCGAAACCAATGCCGGCGCTGGAGGCGGGAAAGTTGATGTTACCGTCGACATTGTCCTCACCTCTGATATCGATCGCATGATCTCACGGCGACGGGAAATGGTCGGGCTTCGGGTTGCCACTTCCAGTTTGCCACTTTTAGCGCGATAACGACAGAATCAACGCAATTGAGCAGGGCAAGTTCAAAGCAAATACCGCGGCAAACTGATCGTAAAGGTACACCCGACACCCGGGATGTCCATTACCGTCAACATGCCACCGTCTGCGATATCACTTTGTCTGGCGATCGATAGACCAAGGCCGACACCCGATTTATCGTTACTGCCTTGCGTAAATAGAGCGAACATTTTTTCGCATTGCCTGGTAGTAGTCCGCCGCAATTATCCGATACATCGATCAAAATTCGCTCGCCGGCTGCACACGCGTTTAGCGTAACTTCTGCGTGATGATGGGTGAATTTAAACGCGTTATGTAGCGGTCGGACGCATACGGAAAAAAATTAAGCATACCGGTTCGGTGAGTCGGCTCTGCGATAGTTGTATGCATTGCATTGCGAAATCTTAAACGTTTGTTTCCTACTGAAAAAGGGAGTGCGTCTACATAAATAAGCCAATTCTTAATTTTACATAATATAAATTATACGAACTTTTAAACACAAGGATCGGCAATGAAAAATGGATTCTGTGCTTTGATGAATAAAATAGAATCCACAATCAACAATGCACGACATGCACTTAAGCGTATCGGGAATTGTCGACAGCGCACTCCAGCGCACACCAGCGCACAAATCGAGTAACTTGTACCGATCAATTACGGCGTCGCTTTGAAATCAACCGGCAGCCAAACTGGCTTCAGTCTTTACCCGGCGCAAAACTCCAGGTCAAACCGACTTTTGCTTCCGTGATCCCTTCACCGTCAGCGCGTCCTTTGCGCAGCGCGATATCGAACGAGAGATTGTCGCTGCGCTTCCAGATCGCGCCCAGCAACACCGAATTGATGCGTGGCTCCGATGGGATACGTTGCGTAATAATTTCCGCAACCGGCCGCACCTTCCACGCATCAGGTCCCTCGACGATTACGCCGATAAATCGATTGGTCATCTGTTCGCGGGTGCGTATCAGCGCGCCATTCAAATGCACCGCGCCCGCAGATCCGCGGAACGACGTAATGACCGCGCATGACGCGCCAACCGAGGGTGCACCATATAACGTTGGCAGCAAAATGCCGCACTCACCGGCAATACTCGGGCCAGCCGCTTTCTGTAAGGTGCCTCGCCGAAATACGTGCTTGATGGACAAAGTCGTTTCATCGAGACTGGTTTGATGCGACTCGGCGAAATCTCCGAGGTGCCGATTCAATTGGCCCTCCAGCACAATCTCGGTATCGTTTGCGATACCCCAATTTGCCACCACGGCCGGTAATTGAAGCGATTTCTCGCTGTCGCGACGCAGGAGTCCCGCGCCGATTTCCAGTTCAAAAGTGCCCTCTTCGGCGGTGTTGGCATCAGTGCCTTCAAAGGGGCGATAAGCATAGGCCGCAGGTGACCAGCATGCAGCTGATACCGCAATGCACGCCATTGCTTTCATGCCTTGACTAATCGGTCCACATTTTGGCGATCGCCCGCTAGTCAATCCGGCTTGCGGTGAGCGCGGTTGTGCTGAAAAAATGGAAGTGCAAGGCATCGGGTCGTCTATACAAAATGAGTAAAGGAATAAAAAAATAATCGAGCTGCGGGCCGGTTACGGTCGCTGACCGTGCCGCAAAGTCGATGTTGCAGGCATCGAGGAGAGATATTGCGGGCACTGCCCGGCCATCGTTTTCAACGACGTTCGACTACATCAACGCCGCTGCCTGAGCCGCAAGATACTCGACCGATTTTTGCCGCAGCGGACGATGTTCCCATTCGTCCAGCGTGATCCGACGCGATTGACACAAATCATTTTCAAAAATCGCCGTTTGTTCACGAGTAAAGCGTGTGTCGAATACATTCAGGTTTGCTTCGTCGTTGAGTCGGAACGAGCGGGTATCGAAATTTGTCGATCCGACCGATACCAACAACTGATCGACGATCATCATTTTGCAGTGGTACATGGTCGGCTGATATTCATGCATCAAGTCGCCCGCTTCCAGCAATGCGCCCCACTCTCCGCGTGACGACAATCTGACAACCTGCCTATCCATGTGTCGACCCGGTGCAATGATGCGTAAGCGGACACCGCGCTGCATTGCCGCGATCAATGCGTCTTTACTCAATTTATCCGGCACAAAATACGAGCTCGACAGATCAATTGTTTCCTTCGCAGCAGTAATCGACAACAGATACATCAAGGCCATACTTTCGCTGCCGCCAGTTGGCGAACTGCTGAACATCTGCGCCGATTGATCACCCACCGGAAACAACGCGGGAAAGTACCCTTCCCCGTGTAATACCGTGCCGGTTGTCTTGGTCCAGTTGTCAATCAAAACGCCTTGCATCTGCGCGACGACCGGGCCTTCCACTCTGAAATGCGAGTCGCGCCAATGATCGGGATCCTGCGCGTTACCGGTCCAGTTGCCGGCGATGCCGACACCACCGGTGAAGCCGACCTTGCCATCGACCACCAGCAATTTACGATGCGCACGATTGTTATAGCGTGCTAGCGTATGCCAACGCAGCGGGCGGTAGAGACGCAGCTCGACTCCTTGGCTGGTCATGCTTTTCATCTGCGCGGGATCGAGCTCGCTGCTGCCGACCGCATCCACCAGCAAATGCACCTTGACGCCAGCTCGAGCGCGCTCGCTGAGTGCGTCTGCAAATTGCTTACCGATATCCTCTGACCAATAAATATAACTTTCGAACGTGATGGTTTTTTGCGCACTGCGAATTGCGTCTAGCATCGCCGGAAAGATCTGGTCACCGTTTAACAGGGCATCAATCCGGTTGCCGCCGACCACCGCTGGGCCAAGGATCATATCCATGTTGCGCTCGAACTGGGGATCGTCGACCGAATACAAGTGCTCAATGCGGCGGCGCATTTTTTGTTCGCCGCCAGCCAGATTCATGGCCAGCAATCCCAGTGCTGCCGTTGCCGCGACGCTGCACGCGATGATGGCAGGGGTGCTAAGTGATCGATTATTTTTTTGCATGGAAAAATGTCACGGTGAAAAATCAGAGAATCTCACCATCTATTGTCAGCAATAAACATGTCAATAAGAAAATATTTATTGATGTGTGTCATCGCACTTATTAATGCAAATCAGAAATGGTCACAACTCAAGTGAATGGTAGCGATGGTCAGACTTCATGCGTTTCTGCCTGCCATGGATGTACTACGTGCAAAATAAAAGGCCTACTTTTATATTGCGTAACGAAATAGTGTGGAACACGGCGACAGGAAAATTTTCCGAGCGTTTGCGCACAGATGCTGCAATTTTTTTTTGATACCGTTCTGTTAGTTTTAAGCTTATGAAAGCAATGCAGAAATTGCGTCGCTCCACATCTCCTACAGCACAAAAAGTCCCCATGAAAGAACCATATCGACTCAGCGAACCTGCTGATCATCCTGCTCCACATCGCGCCGTAAAATTACTCGGTTTGTTCTTGCTGATTCTTTTACCGCTCTACGTTTTTGGCTGGCTGGCAGAAGATGTGATTAACAAAGAAGGATTTTTTTTCGATAATCCAGTTCTTTTATTCCTGCATCAGCACGCAACCTCAGGCTGGGACGCGGTAATGATATTTTTTACCACTATCGGCTCGGCACGCGTCATCGTGCCGTTCAACATTCTGGTGTTACTACTGCTTATGTTCAAAAAACAGCAGGCGAGAGTGTGGTTCTGGGTGCTTGTTGTAGGTGGCGCAGCGCTGATGAATTTGCTGGCGAAACATGCGTTCAGCAGGACGCGTCCTGATTTGTGGCTGTCGATGTTGCCGGAGACAACGTTCAGCTTTCCGAGTGGTCATGCGATGCAGTCGATGGCAGTGGCTTGCGGCGTTGTCGCACTGCTGTGGGAAACCCGCTGGCGCGGTATAGCAATTTTTATTGCGATACCGTTTGTGATTGCCGTCGGCGTATCGCGTATGTATCTCGGTGTGCATTATCCATCGGATATTCTCGCCGGATGGTCGGCATCATTTGCATGGGTGGTTGGATTGCGCGCCGCATTCGCCCATCGCCAGCGTACGCGCAGCCAGTCGACTTCCTCGGCGCGCTAAGCAACACGCCGGCTCCCAACTCAAAAATACGAAAAGATTACATTACCCGGCTTGCCAGCCATGCAGTCGATGCAATTAAGTCCGACTCAACACAATATCGGCTCGCCAAGAGCCACTCTGTTGCGCCCCTGCTCCTTGGCGGCATACAAGGCTTGATCGGCACGTTTGATCGCAGCGTCAATGTCTGGCTCGCCGCGATGATGTTCCGATACGCCGCAACTGATCGTCACTGAAATTTTCGCGCCGAGTGGTGCAAAGTGTGCCGAACGCACCTGCTCGCAGAGACGCTCGGCAATCACTACGGCATCGGCTGCTGTCGCATTGGGCAAGGCGATCATGAATTCCTCACCGCCAAAACGGACGAACAGATCAGCATCACGCAGCAGTTGGTGCGCGAGATCAGTTAGCGCGCGCAACACCAGATCGCCAACAGGATGACCGTACTGGTCGTTAATTTGCTTAAAATAGTCAATGTCGATCATGACCAGCGAGAGCGTCGCATCGGTACTGCGCTGCGAAAACAGCATTTTTTCTGTTGCATCGAAAAAGTAGCGCCGGTTGTAGGCACCGGTCAATGGATCGGTCACCGACGTCAATTGCAACTGCTCGCTAATCAATTTCAATTCATGATGATTTTGTTCGAGCGTGGCATGCGCGGCCTCTAGGGCACGCTGCGACGCTTCGCGATCGTGCAAGTTGGCGCGCACCTGCCGGATATACAAAAATACGATGGTGATGAATGCAAGTATCGCCAGCGTGATTGCCGCAGTCCAGCGTGCCCGCGCGTCGATATCGTCAATCGGTATGAAAACGTGAAGAGTCCAGTCAGAGCCCGGCAGCTTTGTACTCTGAGTAAAGTAGGTCGTCGCGTTAGCATGACGGGTTTTGATGTCTGGTAAGGCAATGCGCACGACCTGTTCGTCAGGTGCAATATCTTTTAACACCTCGGTATCAAGTGCTTCTCTCAATGCATTCTCGTATTGCCGGGTACGTTGAAGTTGGGCCAGCGTTTTGGCAGCGAGGGTATGCAATGGGCGATATTTCCAGTCGACAATCGAGCTGAGGAAAATGATGCCATTACCATCGGTTACCGCCATCTGATCGTGCAAATTCCAGCCGCCGTCAAAACCACTCATGTCGATTTTAACCACCACCACGCCAAGGATTTTATCGCCGGACGTTACCGCACTTGACATGTAATAGCCCGGCAAAAGGCTGGTCGTTCCCATACCGTAAAACTTACCCGAACGCCGCTCAAGCGCCTGTTTGAAATACGGCCTGAAAGAGTAGTCTTTGCCAACAAAGCTGTCCCGTTCCTGCGCGTTGCTCGAAGCGATCGCAATACCCTTTGTGTTAAGCAAATAAATCACCGCAGATTTCGCGTTGTTGTTCAAGGTATTGAGGAAATCGTTGGTCTGCGAGATAACGGCTTGATCATCTTGCGACTCCAAGGCAGTCGCCACGACCGCAAGACTGGCCGTCACGTTTGGCAAATAACTGAATTTGTCGATCGGCGCAAATAATGCCGCGTTCAGCGAAGCGAGACGCCGCTCTGAGCCGTCATGCAATTTCGCAAGATCGGTTTGTCGCCCCCATAAAAAAGACAGATAGGCGAGTAAGACCGTGGCAACACCAGCAGCAATAACCCACTGCCAAAAACGGGACGTCTTGCCCGAAAGCGCTTTGATGGATTGTGCCGGCGAAGCAGTACTGCCTTCGACGTTCGCTTTTTCCGGGGCTTCTATTGGTAGAGGCATCAATTAATGTGGTCAAGGTGGATACGACACTCACCATGGACACAGGTAGCACAGGGGGTGTTATCTGAGGTATCGAAGATTACCATTCCTTGAGGAAATAATAATTTCGATATGATATTTTTTCTAAAAAGAATGAATTTTACTTCCAGTAGTTGAGGGTATTGTCGCGTTCGCCCACATGATGGCGTTCAACCCGCCCGCGAATATCCATTTACGAAGTGAATAACCGCACGCTCAACACTATTTTCTGGTCTCGCAACAATTGCAAAATAAAAGCATCGTTCGCCAATCGCACGGTTATCATCATCAACAATGTTTCCTTACGGAACGGCATCAAGCCTGGATCAAATACCGCAACGCGGATTCTTGAACTGCAATAGCGCACCAATTTTGAAAGCAACCTATGACGACACTTTCCAGGATTCGCATTACCAGCCGGCTCGCGATAGGCTTTGCGGTCGTGTTGCTGTTGGCAACTATCGCCACGTCCTACGCACTGGTGACGACGCGGCATTCTGCGGAAGCCACCAAAACAATGATGGCCAGCCCACTGGCCAAAGAACGAATTGTCGCGGACTGGTATGCCATCACTCACTCGGCGGTAATTCGCACCACCTTCATCGCCAAAAGTACCGACTCGGAATTGGCCAAGACATTCGCTACCGATATCGCCAACAGTGTAAAAAATGCCACGGTAAAATCGAAGGAACTCGAAGCGCTGTTGTCACTTGATGGTGAAAAAACCAGATACGCGCAGATCCTCGATAAGCGCAAAGTCTATCAAGCCGCCAAAGAAGCGACGATGAGCGCGAAGCTGGCTGGTAACGCGGCAGGCGCCACGGCAGCATTTGACCAGCAGTTTATTCCGGCAGCTAACGCTTATGAAAATTCGGTACTCGAGTTTCTGCAGCTGCAGCGGGACGCCATTAACCAGATTTCGAAAGATATCGACTCCGCGTACCAACGTAGTGTTGAGTTGCTAATCGTACTGACGTTATTGATGATTGCAATCGGCATCACTACCGCCGTACTGATTTCGCGCAGCATTACACGGCCGATCGATGCCGCAGTGGCAGTCACCAATAGAATCTCAACCGGCGATCTGATCACGCCAGTAGATGTAAATGGTAACGATGAGATCGCCGATTTGCTGCGCGCGCTTGCCGTCATGAAGCAACATTTATCGACCACTATCGGCAACGTTCAACTTGGCGCGGTCACCATCGCCACCGCCTCAAGCGAAATTGCGGCAGGCAACCTCGATCTTTCTTCACGTACCGAACAACAAGCCGGCTCGCTCGAAGAAACCGCAGCGACGATGGAGCAACTGACTAGCACGGTTAAGCAAAACGCCGACAACGCCAGCGAGGCTAATCAGCTCGCACGCACTGCTTCCGAGACGGCTAAAAAAGGGGGGGTTGCGGTAGCGCAGGTAGTCTCAACCATGGACAACATCAGCGCATCGTCAAAGAAAATTGTCGATATCATCGCCGTCATCGATGGTATTGCATTTCAAACCAATATCCTCGCATTGAATGCCGCTGTCGAAGCCGCACGTGCCGGCGAACAAGGCCGTGGTTTTGCGGTAGTGGCTGCCGAAGTGCGCAATCTTGCGCAACGCAGCAGTGCCGCCGCCCGCGATATCAAATCATTGATCGGACAATCGGTCGAACAGGTGACGCATGGTGCGACGCTGGTGAGCGATGCCGGCAAAACCATGGGCGACATTGTTGACAGCGTTAAGCGGGTGACTGACATCATGAGCGAGATCGCGGCAGCCAGCATCGAACAGCGCTCCGGCATTGAACAGGTCAATCAGGCGCTGACCGAAATGGATGGCGTGACGCAGCAAAATGCGGCGCTCGTCGAGCAAGCCGCGGCTGCAGCAGAGTCACTGCAAAATCAGGCAGCCAGCCTCGCCGAGGCAATGAGTCTGTTCCGTGTCGCCGACGCAAACATTGCGGCAGCACCGAAGTTAGCCTCGCGCACCGGTATCTCAACGCCGACAACAGCAACCAGGCACCAATCGAGGCTGACACAAGCTCACCCGCGCTCTCCTGCCCGTCAGCTTCGTTAGTGTCCTGAGTCACGCACATCGTTGGCAACGATACCGACACAGCCTAGATAACAGCACCACGGCCATTGAAGCGCGTTGAAAAATGCCGGCCCAGGCAGAGCTCAGTCCTTGACCGGTGGCGTCGCGCGGTACTGCGCTTGCATCGCCATCATCCAGCCCGGATATTCCGGCGGCAGTTTGCTGGCGTCGTCCAGTACGTCGAGATTGGCCGGCGTCAGTGTCAGCTTGGTAGAGGCGATGTTGTCCTGCAATTGATCGATATTTTTTGCGCCGATGATCACTGAACTGACCGCGCGACGACTGAGCAACCAGGCCAGCGCGACTTGCGCCACCGAAACGCCGTGCTCCAGCGCGATCGGGCGCATCACGTCGACAATCGCAAAGGCACGCTCCTTGTTGACTACCGGAAAGTCCAATTGTGCACGACGTGTGCCCGCCGGACCTTTATCGTGCGCAGAAAATTTTCCACTCAGCAGACCACCCGCCAACGGACTCCAGACCATCAGGCCGAGCTGTTGATCTTGCACCAGCGGAATGACGTCACGTTCGAGATCACGTCCGGCGATCGTGTAATACGCCTGCACGCTGTCAAAGCGATTCCAGCCATGGCGTTCCGAAATCGCCAGACCTTTCATAATTTGCCAGGCTGCCATATTGCACAAGCCGATATGGCGCACTTTGCCTGATCGCACCATGTCGTTCAATGTGCGCAGTGTTTCTTCCAGTGGCGTCAACGGATCAACGCCGTGCAGTTGATACAGATCGACATGATCAAGCTGTAATCGCTGAAGACTGGCATCGAGCTCGTTCATCAAATGCACGCGCGACTGCCCTCGCCCGTTCGGTCGCTCGTTCATGATGCCGGTTGCTTTGGTCGCCACCACTATTTCATCACGCGGCAAACCGAGCGACTTGATTGCCTGACCAAGGAGTACTTCCGAGTCGCCAAGCGAATAGACATTGGCTGTATCAAAAAAATTGATGCCGGCATCGAAGGCGTGTTTTACCAATCCATTGACCGCATCGGTTTGCAAGCCACCCATCACTTCCCAGAAACCCTTGTTCCCGAAGGTCATTGTGCCGAGGCAGAGCTCGGATACATACAAACCGGTTTTTCCCAACAGGTTATAGCGCATAAAATCTCCAGAAAAATAACAGGCAAAGTAATGTGTCGTGTGACAGCAATGCATGCGTTATCGTCGCATGAAGAGTGCGAGCTGCTATGCGCTACGGCGCACGCGGACTCATATCAATGCAAGAAAGGCTACGGCAATCATCGGCACAGTGGCAATCAAAGCAGTACGAATGCGAAGACGGCTTTGCAACACCGCGCCAATCAACCATAAACCGCTAGCAATTGCCAGACACAGCACAATCGCGTGTGTCTCGTCGAGCGTCTCTTCGCGCAAAAGTAGTAACGCTGTGATCGCCAGCAACAAGGTAAATTCGACGAGGACGAAAATCAGCTGCGTGCGCTTCAAGACAGGATCGTAGCGACGCAATTGCTCTTGCGAAACGACAGCGGAATTCTTGATCACATCGGCCGGACGCCATCCAGTTGGCATAAACCAGATGCGCAGCTTGTCGCGCCACCGCCGCGTGCGAATTGCATCCTGCGCCAGTGCCGCATAACCGCTGGTGATGGCCCAGACCGGATCCCAGCTGCGCAGTGGCGTTTTTGTGCCGTAAATGCAGGCTTCATTTTCTTCGGCAAAAGTACCAAACAGCCGATCCCAGATCACGAGCATGCCGCCGTAATTTTTATTGATGTACTGCGGATTGATTGCGTGATGCACGCGATGATTTGATGGCGATGAAAATAGTCGGTCGAACCAGCCGAGCTTGCCGATGTGTTCGGTATGAATCCAGAACTGATACAGCAACACAATCAAGCCGGCTAGTGCAAATTGTTCGGGCGGCACGCCCAGCAGTGCCATCGGCACATAAAATACCCAGCCAAGCAGCGGCACAAAACTCTCTTGGCGCAGCGCGGTGGATAAATTGAAGTCCTCGCTTTGATGGTGCACCACATGCGCCGCCCACAAAATGGCAATCTCGTGGCCTGCCCGATGAAGCCAGTAGTCGCAAAAATCAAAGAGTACGATTGCCACCAACCAACCCGCTGCCGACCCCCACCACGCCGGCTTTACCAGCACCGCCATTTTTGAAAACACCACCGTGTATAAACCGATTTGAAACAGCTTGGTGCATACCGCGATGGCCTGGCTCAGTACACCCTGACTCAGACTGCTGACAGCATCATTGATGCGGTAGGTTTGCCGTCCGGTTTTCCAGCCATAGGCGCATTCCACCGCGATCAACACGGCAAAGACAGGAAGGCTGATCAACAAGAGCTGAAGCATTGGCAAACGTGGGGCAATGGACTGATACGGTTGATATCTTTGATTGATCGGCAATCTGCTTGCTGCGCGATGTTTGGCTAACAGCACACGCGTCGTTACATCATATTAGGCGATCCCATTTTTTGCGTATGGTAATGCAAGTTTGCACATCACGTACGTGAACGCTTATGTCGCTTACAGGTGCATCGATTGTGCCGAACCTGGCGATTGCATTGACTTTCGTGCGGCGCTGACCACATTGGTCTGCGCATCGCGCAACCGAATTGCATCGCCATCGCAAATTTCAACGAACGAGAAGAATTGACCGCTACAGTCAACGGTGGCGTACCACTGCTTCGAATCACGCATCCGCAATTTCATGACATGGCGAGCGGTGTTGTGACGCAAAACAATTGCGCATCGATTAGTCGAAACATCGGCGCGCGAATGCCATCTAGCGTAGTGCTTCTCGTTGTGTGCGTTTTTGCCTGCTCGCTATTTTCGCCAGGGCGGCTTCCCGGCTTTCCGTCGATACAGCTGACAGCGCGATGCCCTATTTTTTCAATGACCATCATAAGGATTAACCGATGTTTTGTATTCGACCATTCAACCAGCTCGTCCCCCTATTTTTTGCTTGCCTACTTTTCGTGATTTCTTTGTGCGGTGCGACAAGCGCACACGCCGCACCACAATTGCGCGTCGTACACTTCGATCTCGACCCGCTCTACAGCCCGAACGATAGCGCCGCGCAGGTCTCCAGCAATATCGATATGTTGGTTAGCCGGGTACAGACGCTGAGTTCGTCAGGTATCGACCTGGTCGTGTACCTTTCCGTATTTTCCAATGCAGACGCTACCCGCAAATCCTACGACAACGTATTTTTTCCAAGTGCGCATCTGAACGAACGTGGCGGCGATCTGTCATTCAACGAGGCCGAACTACCGCAGGGTCAGTTGTTCGCCCGAAGCGCGCGTGCCATCAAGCAGGCAGTGCCCCGCGCGCGTATTTATGCATGGATGCCAACTCTGAATTTCCGACTCGATCCAAAGTCACCGTACTACCGGATCAGTCAAAACAGCGTGATCCAGTCTGATCTGCCGGAAGAACGCAACGATCCCAATCGGTATATCCGGCTGTCACCATTTGTCGGTGCCAGCTGGGATATCGTTGCGCAGATTTACCGTGAGCTTGGCTGGTCAGCCGGAAGCTACATCGATGGCATCGTCTTTCATGACGATGGCATCATCAGTGATCACGAAGATGTCGGGCAAGCGGCAAGCAGTTTCCTCAGCAGCTACGACTGGAGCATGCTGGTACCTGGCGACAACCGCCGCTGGGCGCAATTGAATGCCACCGAACGTGGTATTCGCAAAAGCCGCTATCTGAATCAATTCACACTGTACATGGCGGCGCAAACCCAAAATGCATTGAACGATAAATTCGCATTGCATAAAACCTTGCGTACCGCACGACATGTGTATTCAACCGCCTTCAGCAATCCAGATGCGGTGCAATGGCTCGCGCAAGAACCTGCCAGCCTGCTGCAAGATTACGACTATGTGCTGATTGAAGCTTACCCGTATCTGGAGGCGCGGAACGATCCTACCAACCCGCTTGCGGCTGCAACCTTCTGCGAAATTCATTTCGTCAAAGGCTGCAAAATTTTCAAGACTGCGCCTTACTATGATGCGCTGTTTGCTGCAGTCAGCAGTCAACCGCAAGCATTGCAAAAAGTAGTCTTCATCATGCAGACCGTCGATTGGAATACCCACACCGGCGAAGTGACCGATCTGACCTCCAACCGGATTGGCAGCGACATGATGACGCTGTTCGATAAAGGCGTGCAGCATTTTGGCTGGTACCCGGACCGCTATTTCAAGAATGCCGAGCATCCAGACATCAAGGGAAATTTTAATGATGCACTGTTTGCCAGACACTGAATTTACGCGCGGCCTAGCGAGACGATTCCTGTCGCGCTTCTCCCACCAACGTAGAGCACTGGCAATCACGGGGCTGTAAAAACTGCAAAGCCAGCGCGCTTTGCGATCGGCGTTGTCTGCACATTTCCATAGCTGGCGCGAACGAGCGCCACATCCATAGCTGGCGCGAACAAGCGCCGCATCCGCTCGGCGCAAATCGGCTCAGTGAATCGGCTCAGTGAATCGTCCGGTTGCTCGCCTGCGCATTGTCATCCCGTGCCATTTGTCGATCCGCAGGCGCCACGCAAACATGGTCAGCAGGAGTCGCTTCGCGCCAAACGAAACCCTGCACACACGTATCCGGACCAAACGCGTGATCGGTCGAACTGACATGCGATGCAGCCTGCGCATTTTGTTGCCGGACAAGATCGCGCGTCGCCGGCCTTACGCAGACATGATCGTTAGCGAATGCTTCGCGCCAAACGAAACCATCAATGCAGCTGCCGGGACCGTGCGGTAGCAGGCGCGTCTCGCCCCATTGCGAACACGTCGAGCTCTGCAAGAAGCGTGTGTGGCACGCCTGCACCTTGAAGAGGTAAGGCTTGTCGGCAACGAGTGCTATTTGATGAATGCAGGATTTATTATTGTTACCTTGAGTCGGACACCATGCACCACCGACTTCAATCTGCTGCTCGGGCTGACCGATGATTGCGTAGCGCAAGTTGTAGGCATCGGTGCAGTCGCGCGGACCGTCGTACATCCACAGCACCAGCGCATCATGGCCTTGCCGCGGATTGATTGACACGCGCGGCTTGGTGCCGTCGCACAACGCAGCGTAGCTAGTGTGTGCCGCACTAAGCGTACCGATCAACAAAAATGCTTTCAGCATGTTGAGAAAATAGTTGCGCATGACAGCCTCCAGATGAACACCTCGTTTCATCGACAGTAAATTGTCACTGCGCGTACGCGCTGCTGCTTTATCCCCGATCAAACTTACTGAAATTTTGTGCACCCTCGATATCGCTCGCCAGCATCAGTTGGCTGATCATTGCGACATCCTCATCGACATGACCAGCCCCTTGCAGGGATCAACCTGGCGCTGTACCGGCGCGGTCAGCACCAGATAATCGTAGCGGGATCGCATCGTGTTCACCAACTCATCGCCGGGCTTGTGCGGATCATCAGACTCGATCAAGCCCACAACAACAACCTTTCGATCGGGCGCACGCGCTGCGAGATAGCGCGGTACGGACAAATCACGGCGTACATGCTCGCGCCCCAAGATCGCCACCGCGGTACCCGCACCAACGTTCAATATCGCCTCGGCCATCATCGCGTCGCGCGCACGCTGTGCGCGCGCAACGGCTGGAGCCGCCGTTGCGGGCAGCATGCCGCAGTGGCCGTCAACGATATCTTTTTCCAACTGGTTTTCCTGTGCCTCCGACCAGCCCGTGTCCAGCGCAAGTCGCGACGCTTCGCCAAGTCCCAGCGCGGAAAAGCCTTGCCGCGATACTTGCTGCAAACGGCTACGCGACAAGTTAGCAGCGCGTAGAGGTAGCTGACGCGCTTTTGCGGTGTCGATCAGTGGCCGATATTGCGGCCATTCCCAGCCGGCCGCCATGATGTGCTTGAGTTGGGAAAGTGACTCGGCGCGGCTGGTCGCTGGTGACATCGCCGTGTCGATTTGTGGCTGCTGCTCGAAATCAAACTGTTCCATGACCAGTGTTGGTTTGCGGCCAGCGTCGCTCAATGCATTCAGTACAACATTTTCAATACGGTGATGCGCCAAATTATCGTGGGTCTCACCGAGCAGGACGGTATCGGCAATTCGGCTGCGCTCGATCAACATCTCCGCGCTGATTGCCTCGTTGGCAGCAACATCCCACACGGTTTCGTCGAAGAGCTTGCGCTGCATGGGTGCCATTGTGCAAGCGCCTGCTGAGGCGACCAGGACGAACGCGCTCAACAGCCTGGTATAAAATTTTATCGCTGGGAGAGAACCTGAGAAATGCTGGCGCATGGTGATATCAATTAACGGTGAAACATGATTGCATCACATTTGACGATATCCGGTTGAACACGTGCTGAAATTATCCGATGCACGCAAACCGGTCCAACTCGGGCTCACTCGCTCCGCTTGTGCCAAAATGGCGCGCTGCCTAGATGTTGGGTACAACAAAAAACCAAAAATATACCGGAGCGAGACCATGTTGACTTTAAAACTCTTGCGGCAAAAGCCGCTGCAGCGCTGCATTTTGTCGGCGATGCTGTGCGCTATTGCGGCAGTATCGATTGCGCAAACACCTGAAGCAAAACCAAAACGTTTTCCACAACTGACGATGGAAAACGTACCGCCGCAGTCGCAGGCATTGGCAAAAGAAATCGTCTCGATTTCAAGCGTTGGCCTCGCTGGCCCATACAACGTGATGCTGCGCAGCCCGGTATTTGCCGACCGCATGAAACGCCTGCTCGATTATTTACGCTTTGAGACCTCGTTGCCAAAACGTCTGAACGAGTTTGCCATCTTGATTCAAGGCAGACTCTGGACGTCGCAAGTCGAGTGGTACGCGCACTACCCACTGGCATTAAAAGCCGGGCTGCGTCAATCGATCGCCGACGATCTGAAAGCTAATATGCGTCCACGCGATATGGCCGTCGATGAAGCGCTGGTCTACGACGTTTGTATGACGATGAGTAAAGAGCACGCCATCAGCGACGACCTTTTTTATCGTGCCAAGGCAGTACTCGGTGAACAGCAATTGGTTGATCTGATTGCCGTTACTGGCACGTACGTGACGGCGGCAATGCTGCTGAGTCTGGGCGAAGAATCTTCGCCTGCCGATAAGCCATTGCCGTTTCCTGAAAAAGGTCGGTAAGCAAAAATGAATTTAGCGATAGTGCGATCTCAATCGACTGGAAAAAATTATCCGATCGCCCTATCGCCCTGCGGTCCTGATTTCTCATCTGATTTGCCGATCGATTTTTTCAAGAAAGAATAAACGATGAATCTCCTCAAACAATTTATTACCGGATTAAGCACAACGCTACTGCTTACCTTGTCGTCGCTCGCCATGGCGCAAAATAAAACTGAGCTGCAATGGTTTGGCCAAGCCGCGTTCAAAATCACAACGCCTGGTGGCAAGGTGATCATGATCGATCCCTGGCTGGTGACCAATCCAAAAACGCCGGAGCGCTTTAAAAAACTCGAGTCGCTTGGCAAGGTTGATGTGATTCTGGTGTCGCACGGTCACTTCGACCATTTCGCCGATGTGCCTGCCCTGGCCAAGCTCAACAATGCGCCTGTGTATGGTCCAGCCGGACTCATGCAAACAATCGCAGCGCTAGATATTTTGCCCGCATCACAGGCAAACCGTTTTGGCAAAGGCGGCACCGTCACGCCGCTCGGACCTCAGATAAAAATCACTGGTGTCCATGCCGAACACAGCTCGGAATTGGCCTATAAAAATCCGGTCACCGGCAAGGATGAAGTGCACGTTGGCGGCGAGCCGATCGGCTTCATCATCGAACTGGAAAACGGTTTCAAGATTTATCACATGGGTGATACCGGCTTGTTCGGCGATATGAAATTCATCGCGCAGTATTACAAGCCCGACCTGATCCTGATTCCTATCGGTGGTCATTTTGTGATGGACCCGAAGGATGCCGCAATGGCAACGCGCGAATGGTTGAAACCGGGATTTGCGATTCCAATGCATTACGGTACAACGCCGGTGCTGAAGGGCACCCCCGCCGAATATATCGCAGCACTCGGCGATTCCCCGACCAAGGTGATGGTGATGACTCCGGGCGACAAGGTGGAATTCTGAGGTAAATTGCTGCAGCGTGTGATGCCGGGCCGATCACGGTCCTGCCCGGTATCGCACCGCAATTCGCGCCTCATTTGCAAAAATCAACGCGCACAAGTTTAATAATCTTGGTGGAAGTTGCGCCGCATCGATGCTCCCGATTTCAGATTTTTCCGGTTTTTCATGTCCACTCCGAACACGTACATCACGCAAACTTCTTCTGCTGAATCCCGGCTCCCTACGACATCGAAGTTAGTCTCGCCCATCGTCTACGTGAAGCTGACGTTGGTTGCCATGATTTGGGGCGGCACCTTCATTGCCGGCCGCATCGTCGCCAAGGTGTTGCCACCGCTCACGGCAGCGACTTCCCGTTTCGCTATTGCCGTCGTGCTGCTGCTGACAATTGTGCGCATCGCCGAGGGTGGCTTGCCGCGTTTGAATCGCGCACAAATTGCGATGACTGCCGCACTCGGATTTTTCGGTATTTTTTTATATAACCTGTGCTTTTTTGTGGCACTTGCCCACATGCCGGCGGGTCGCACCGCGCTGTTCGTAGCCATCAATCCAATCGTCACCGCTCTGCTCGCCGCATTGCTGCTGCGTGAACGGCTCAGTCCACGCAAGTGGCTCGGTATTGCAATTGCTTTTGCCGGTGCGGCGGTCGTGATTACGCGGGGCGATCTGCTAGGCGCGGCGCACGATATCAGTCAGTCCGTCGGCAAGGGTGAGCTGGTCATGCTATGCGGTATTTCCGGCTGGGCAGCCTATACGCTGATTGGCCGCTACGCATTGAAAGCGTTGACACCGATTGCCGCAACCACCTATGCGGCGCTGTGGGGATTACTGTTTCTGGCAATCGGTGCGAGCACGGAACTATCGACGCTGGATCTATCGCGGGTGGGCTGGCAGATACTCGCCTCGATCGTATATCTGGGCGTTGCGGGCACTGTCATTGGCTTCATCTGGTATTACGAAGGTGTCAAGGCGATCGGTCCGT
>JAYTZV010000195.1:0-4319 GCA_043741695.1 Burkholderiales bacterium | reverse complement strand
ACACGCGTGTCGGCCACTTCGGTACCGCCACGGAAAAATAGGATGCCCGGTGGACCGAACAAATGAAAGCGCTTCAGCAGCGCCTTGTCATCGGCATTGTTCGCGGTTACATCGGCTTGCAGCAGCAGCATGGTGTCAAGTCGCGCACGCACAGCCGGATCGGTGAAGGTCAGCTTTTCCATTTCCTTGCACGACACGCACCAGTCGGCATAAAAATCCAGCATTGCTACTTGGCCAGGATGGCTTGCCAGCGCTGCTTCAAGTTGCGCCAGCGACGCTACCCGACTGAAATGCACTGCCTGCTTTTGTGCAGACGATAGATGCGCCAGCGGCTCCAGCGCGTCGCGTCCACCCGTGGCCACACCGACCAGTTGAATCACGCCGAGCACTGCGAAGATGACGCCGACTGCCCTCGCAATCCAGCCCGCATGCTTGCCACCAAGCAGATACATCCCATAGCCAATACCGAGCACTGCCCAGCCCAACATCTGGACCGCGGCCGGTACAACGGGAGCCACCATCCACCACGCAACGATCAGCATCAACACGCCAAAAAACCGTTTGACCTGATCCATCCAGACGCCGGCGCGCGGCAGTAGCGAGCCGGCCGAGACACCGATCAGCAGCAACGGTACGCTCATGCCGGTTGCCATCGCGAACAGCGCCGCGCCGCCGATCACGACGTTGTGCGACTGGCTGATATATACCAGCGCACCGGCTAGCGGGGCAGCCACGCAAGGACCGACAATCAGCGCGGACAACGCACCCATGACGAAGACGCCAAATAATTTACCGGCACTGTGGCGATTCGATACTGCCGTTAATTTGTGCTGCAGCGACGACGGCATCTGCAAGTGATAGACGCCGAACATCGACAAGGCCAGCGCAGCCATCAATATGGCGAATGCCGACAGCACCCACGGATTCTGTAATGCCGCCGACAAGCCCTCGCCGATCAATCCGGCGGCAATCCCCAGCGCGGTATAAACAATCGCCATGCCGAGCGCATACGTGGCCGACAACAGCAAGGCGCGAGGGCGGCGCACAGTCGCGCCTTCGCCCACGATGATGGACGACAGGATCGGCAGCATCGGCAAGACGCACGGCGTGAACGACAGGCCCAGACCGAGCAGCAAAAACAGTGGCAGGATCAGCAGCAAACGGCCGCTTTTTAGCGCAGTGTCGATCCGGCCCGATTCGCTGTCAGTCGGCGTAGTGCTGGCGGCTGGCGATCCGCTTGCAGCTACCGGCGGGGCAGATAGGTCCATCGCCAGCGGCGCACTGCTGGCACCGATGGCTTCACGCGCCGCGGCCAACAACCCGGTGCTACCGACCGGCGACAACTTAACCTCGTTATCCATCGGCGCATAGCACAATCCTGCATCGGCACAGCCCTGCCCGGTGACGATTAGCGTGAAGGGCCCACTGGCCTCGACCGGAATCGTGAACGTCACCGCATGTCGGTAGGTCTCGACATTTTTTTGAAAAGTTTCGTCGAATTTGATTTTGCCAGCTGGATAGGTCGGCTCACCTAGTTTCGCACCGTCGGCGCGCACCTTGAAGCGTTCGCGATACATGTAATACTTGTCAGCGATCTGATAGGTGACGCTAATCAGATGCGGATTGGTCATATCTGCGGAAAAGCTGAAAGCCTTATCAGGCTCCAGATAGTCTTCAGCGGCGTGCGCTGCGCCGGGCAAAAACGTCGACAGCGCAGCAAAAAAAATCATTACCGCCAGCATGCCAGCGCGCCATTTAATGTTCAGGGTCTTCATCGGCTTGGGTTTCTGTCTCAATCCATTTCAGGTACGCCGGCAAACCACGCTCGACCGGCAGCGCAATCACCTCGGGCAATTCATACGGATGCTGCTCCAGCAGCGCTTGTAGCAGCGCATCGTACTGCACACGCGTGGTTTTCAGCCACATCGCGCATTCGCTCGCGACCTCGATCTTGCCTTGCCAGCGATACATTGAGGTCACGACGGGCAGGATATTCGCACACGCAGCCAGTTTCCGCTCGATCAACCGCTGCGCAATTCTGTGCGCAGTGGCGGCATCCGGCAAATTGGTCATTACGAGCAGGGTCTGATGCATAGTCGTCGCAGAAAAGAAATACTGACATGTATTGCGCGCGGCTGGCGTGCGCAGGTTCGTCCAAAGATTTCTGCATCTGGTTGGCGAATCGCATCGGCTACAACGTAAGCAGTCAATGATCAGCACAGCACCACCAAAAAACAAAAGCCAGGCAAGTGCCTGGCTTTATCAACATTCCAGCATAGCTGGGCTGTCTACAGCTTACGCTGCTTCGTCGAGTTCGACCGCTTCGGTAGTGTCCGGACGATCGACCAGTTCAATGAAGGCCATCGGTGCATTGTCACCCACGCGGAAACCCATTTTCAGGATACGCAGATAGCCACCATTACGGTTGGCATAACGCGGACCGAGCTCGGCGAACAGCTTGACGACCATTTCACGGTCGCGCAGACGACTGAAAGCAAGGCGCTTGTTGGCCAGCGAATCAGTCTTGCCCAGTGTCAGGATCGGCTCGATAACGCGGCGCAGTTCCTTGGCTTTTGGCAGAGTGGTCTTGATGGCTTCGTGACGCAGCAGTGACACTGTCATGTTGCGCAGCATCGCAAGACGATGTGAAGAAGTACGATTTAATTTACGGAGACCGTGGCGATGACGCATGGTAAATCCTTTCAGTTTTTTAAATGAATCCAGCTCTTCTATCAGCACTTCGAACTCAGTTGGATCAACTAAGTTTTTCGTGCTGCGGGCCGGTATTGCTTAATAATTTCAACGAGTGCAACAAGCTAGCAAATCCTGATGCAAGGCGCGCATTATGCGCCCTGCGTCAGTACCCAACAATGCTTATTTTTCCAGACCGACCGGCGGCCAGTTTTCCAGCTTCATGCCCAGCGTCAAACCACGCGACGCCAATACTTCCTTTATTTCGTTCAACGACTTACGACCCAGATTCGGTGTTTTCAGCAGTTCGTTTTCGCTACGCTGGATCAAGTCGCCAATGTAGTAAATGTTTTCTGCTTTCAGGCAGTTTGCCGAACGCACGGTCAGTTCGAGATCGTCGACCGGACGCAACAGGATCGGATCGACCGCTGGTGCACGCGATGGTGCTTCGGCAGCAGCTTCGGTGCCTTCCAATGCAGCAAACACGTTCAGTTGATCGACCAATACACGTGCCGATTGACGAATCGCTTCTTCCGGTGTGATGACACCGTTGGTTTCGATGTTGATAACCAGTTTGTCCAGATCGGTACGCTGCTCAACGCGAGCAGACTCAACCGCGTATGACACACGACGTACTGGCGAGAACGACGCATCCAGAATAATGCGGCCGATGGTCTTGTTGGCATCTTCAGACAACCGACGTACGTTGCCTGGCACATAGCCACGGCCTTTTTCAACCTTGATCTGCATGTCGAGCTTGCCACCGGCAGTCAAATGCGCGATCACGTGGTCGGGATTGATCAACTCGACGTCATGCGGCAGATCGATATCGGACGCCAGTACAGCGCCTTCGCCTTCTTTTTTCAGCGTCAGCGTGACTTCGTCGCGATTGTGCAGTTTAAAGACCACACCTTTCAAGTTCAACAGCATATCGACGACGTCTTCCTGCACGCCATCCAGCGATGAATATTCATGCACCACACCGGCGATCGTGACTTCGGTTGGCGCGTAGCCAACCATCGACGATAGCAGCACACGACGCAATGCATTGCCAAGCGTATGACCATAACCACGCTCGAACGGCTCCATGACGACTTTGGCATGACCGGCGCCGAGGGCTTCAACTTCAATAATGCGGGGCTTCAACAAACTGTTTTGCATGGAATGTCCTTTTCAATACCCTCGGCTCGTTACACCGATAAGGCTGATAGTGCAGAAAAAATGAAACTAGAAACTGAACAAGCCCCTCATCGAATCGAGCGATCCAATGAAGGGCTGGCTGAAGCAACTCAGGTTGCGATCAACGTGAATACAATTCGACGATCAACGATTCGTTGACGTCAGCAGCGATTTCGCTACGGTCGGGAACCGACTTAAAGGTTCCTTCCATTTTCTTTGGATCAACCGACACCCACGTCGGCATACCGATCTGTTCAGCCAGTGACAAGGCTTCTACGATACGGACTTGCTTCTTCGCTTTTTCGCGAACAGCCACCACATCGCCAGCCTTAACTTGATACGACGCGATATTGACAACGATACCGTTGACGGTGAACGCCTTGTGCGAGACCAACTGACGGCCTTCAGCACGGGTCGAACCAAAACCCATCCGGTAGACGACATTGTCC
>JAYTZV010000194.1:0-4350 GCA_043741695.1 Burkholderiales bacterium | reverse complement strand
CCTCGCTGAAATATGCGCGCTGCGAAGGAGCAAAATTTGTACAGGCCGAAATGAAAGGCTGCGTGCTCGACTATGCCACGCTCGTGGGTACGGATTTTCGCTGGGCGAATCTGGAAAATGCCCGCTTTAAACATTGCGACCTCTCAAACGCAAAATTTGATGGTGCAAATCTAACTGGTGCCAATTTTGCCGACGCTGATTTAACCGGTGCGACGTTCGCCGATGCCATCCTCGTTGCAACAAAATTTCAGGGAGCAAAGAATCCGCCGCTTGCTGCGACACCTGTATCAGGCGCGTCGGAGGCACCTGCAATACCCACTACTGCCGGCACCTGACGCATGCATCAAACCGTCTTTTTTTCGCATAATTTCCCGGCGAATGCACTGCAGGTATCGGCCGTATCTGCCGTGCAGAGCTGGCTGGACGCGCACTTCTCCACCTGCCTGTTTTTCAGGCCACTGGCCCCACGTCTGCCTCCACCGATGCATGAAATTCGCTCGTGCATCAGCGCTGCCGACAAGATTGTAGTGCTTGCTTTTCTGCGCTACGAAAGTCGCATTGACGATGCGCAAGGGCACTCGCGTCAGCGCGGACATACCTCCGCGTGGGTGCACATGGAAGCTGCCATGGCGATCCAGATCGGCAAACCGGTGCTGCTACTCAAGCAATCCAACATCGACGCCGATGGCGTCTTCGATACATCGCTTACCGGCATCGCCGTGCATGAATTTGATTTGCAACCGGGCTTGGCGGATTTGCTGAATCTGCTACCGACGCTGCAGTTTTAGCAGCCAGCCAAGCGGCCGGAGAACGCTGCGCGAGAATCTGGAGCCGATTGCGGCACCGCAGGGGATGGTCGTGATATTGATGTAAAGTAAAGTTTGAATAGTTAAAAAACCAAAAGCACATGGTGCCTGATTCAAGCAACTTCGCGTTCCTCGCTGGTCATTCGCCGTTGCTTGCGCAACTTGGCCACGCCGCCGAGCAGGTTTTTTCCAGCGACCCCAACACCACCTTAATCAAATTGCGCCAGCTCGGTGAAGCGTTGGCGCAGGATCTGGCCGCACGCTCCGGCATCGCGTTCGACAGCGACACCACGCAAACCGATCTCCTCTACAAACTGCAGCGCGACCTCCAGCTCGCCCCGGAAATTCGACAGCTGTTTCACACGCTGCGTATCGAAGGCAACAAAGCGACGCATCGATTTCAGACAAAACATAAAGAGGCAATGGACGGCCTGAAGGTCGCGCGCAGTCTGGCGATCTGGTATCACCAATCGGTGAGTGGCAACGCGGCGTCATTCAAGCCCGGGCCTTTCGTGCCGCCGTCCGATCCGAGCGCCGCGCTGCGGCTGCTGCAGAGCCATATCGAGCAGCTCAAGGCTGAGCTTGGTAGCTCCGCGCAAGCGCTGCACGACAACCACCAACTCACCGCTCTCGTCGCACAAGAAAAAGAAGACTATTCCGCATTGGCGCTGCAAATGGATACCGAAGCGCGCACCTTTGAGGCGCTGGCGCTGGAGAGCGAGGCGCAACTGCGGCAGGCAAAACAGCAATTCGATGCACAGCTCACAGCGTTGCGGCAACAGCTCGATGGACAGCAACGCCAGCGCGCGCAGACGCGCATCGCGCAAGCCAGCCGACAGTTTTCACCGAACGAAGACCTGACGCGTATTTTGATTGACCGGCAATTGAACGACGCAGGTTGGGAAGCCGATACCGAACGCCTCACGTACGCGCAGGGTGCCCGTCCGGAAAAAAGCAAAAACCGCGCGATTGCGGAGTGGCCGACCGCAGGCAGACAATCGGCAGACTACGTGCTCTTTGCCGGATTGACGCCGATCGCCGTGGTCGAAGCCAAGCGCGAGAACATCAATGTCGCCGGCAAGATCACGCAAGCGCAGCGCTATGCGCGCGGCTTCACGCTGGATAGCAGCCACAAAGCTGCGTGGCAAAGTGCAGGGCGCACAGGTCCGTGGGACGATGGCGAAGGCGGCTTTTTCTTCGTGCCCTTCGTATATTCCTGCAACGGCCGCGCGTTCATCCAGCAGCTGGCCGAGCAAAGCGGCACCTGGTTTAGGGATGTGCGCTCGCCATCGAACATGGCGCGAGCGCTGATGGATTTTCACCGGCCCGAAGGTCTGATCGATTTACTCACGCGCAGTAAAGCCGATGCCGAAGCACTGCTGCAACAGGAAGGCTTTGCGTATCTGGGCTTGCGCGACTATCAGCAACAAGCGATTGCCGCGGTCGATACGGCGCTGGAAAACGGTCAGCGTCATTGCCTGCTAGCGATGGCAACCGGCACCGGTAAAACTCGCACCATCGTCGGCCTTATGTATCGCTTTTTGAAAGCGGAACGCTTCCGGCGCATCTTGTTTCTGGTCGATCGCACTGCGCTCGGCGATCAGGCAACCGATGTCTTCAATGAAACGCAGCTGGAGCAAAACCTGCCGCTCTCGCAGCTCTACAACATCACAGAATTGGGCGACATGGCAGCGCAAGCAGAAACCCGCATTCAGGTCGCCACCGTGCAGGCAATGGTCAAACGTATTTTTCAGTCAGACAATCCGCCCGGCATCGATACCTACGATTGCATCATCGTCGATGAAGCGCATCGCGGTTATACGCTCGATCAGGAGATGACCGAAGGTGAACTTGCCGTGCGCGATCAGGCGCAGTATCTGTCGAGCTATCGGCGCACACTCGATTATTTCGATGCCTGCAAAATTGGCCTGACCGCCACGCCCGCCAAACACACTACCGATATTTTCGGCAAGCCGGTGTTCACGTATTCTTACCGCGAAGCCGTAGCGGACGATTGGCTGATCGATCACGAGCCGCCGATCCGCTATGAGACGTTGCTGACGCAAAACGGTATTCGTTTCGAGCGCGGCGCAGCGGTCAGCGCGATTAATATGGCGACCGGCGAAATTGAAATCGCCGAACTCGACGATGAAATTAATTTCAATGTCGAGAGCTTCAACCGCGGCGTGATTACCGAAGGCTTCAACAAGGTCATCTGCGAGCAACTGGCGCAGGAAATCGATCCGCTCGGCGAAGAAAAAACCCTGATTTTTTGTGCGACCGATTTGCATGCGGACATGGTCAAGCGACTGCTCGATGAGGCGTTTCACGCGGTACATGGCGACGATTATCACGAAGCTGCCGTGCGCAAGATTACCGGTGCCTCCGACAAGGTCGCGCAGTTGATCAAGCATTTCAAAAACGAGCGCTATCCCAATATCGCGATCACGGTCGATCTGCTGACCACCGGCATCGATGTGCCGAAAATTTGTCACCTCGTGTTCATGCGCCGTGTGCGCTCACGGATTTTGTATGAGCAGATGATCGGCCGCGCTACGCGCCGTTGCGATACGATCGGTAAAACCGTTTTCAAGATTTACGACCCAGTCGATATCTACGCTGCGCTGCAAGAAGTGAGCACGATGCAGCCACTGGTGAAAGACCCCAACATCACGCTCGACCAACTGGTCGATGAACTCGACAACCCGGTCAGCCTGACTGCACCCGGCACGCTGGTCGGACAAACCCACGCGCACGACGTGCTCGCCGCGATCAGCCAGAAAGTAATGCGCGTATTGCGCAAGGCTGCAAAGCACGCCGAAACCAAACCGGTTGTGAAAGAAAAACTGGCGCAACTGGAACAGCAATGGGGCATTGCGCCTGCGCAGTTGCATCGGCATCTGCAGCAACTCGGCCCGCTTGGTGCGACGGATTTTATCCACAGCCACGGTCAGCTGCTGCGGCATATCGCCGAGGTCAAGCAGTTGATCGGGGACGAATACCGGCCAATCATTGCCGACCACGCAGATGAGCTACGGGTACGCGAACAAGATTACGGCGGCTACAACCGACCGGAAGATTACCTGCACAGCTTCAATGAATTCATTCGACAGCAACTGAATCAATCGACCGCGCTCTCGGTGATCGTCAATCGCCCGAAAGATTTGACGCGCGAGCAATTGAAAGAAGTGCGCCTGCTGCTGGACGAACATCACTTCAATGAAGCGGCACTGCAAACTGCGTGGCGCAATAAAACCAGTCAGGATATTGCAGCCAGCATCATCGGCTACATTCGGCAAGCGGCGTTAGGCGAAGCGTTGATCCCGTTCGAGCAACGGGTTGCGCAGGCGATGCAGCGCATTTATGCGATGCGCGGTTGGTCACCGATTCAGCGCCGCTGGCTGGAGCGTCTGGCCAAGCAACTGACGCATGAAGTCGTGATCGACCGGCACTTTGTCAATGAGCGTTTCCGCGCCGATGGCGGCACAAAAAAACTCAACACGATGCTCGATGGTCAGCTCGATCAATTGCTGGATCAATTTGC
>JAYTZV010000193.1:0-1409 GCA_043741695.1 Burkholderiales bacterium | reverse complement strand
GGTTGCCGAAGGACGGGTCATAGACTTGTGCCAGCGTTGGTGCATTAAACGCGGTCGATGCACTTGCCACCATTTTTAATGACGGCGTCAGGGAATAGCCATAGCCCAGGTAACCCGTCGTTTTTGTACCGGAACCACCGATGTGATCATTGCGTAAATTAAGCTGCACTTGTTGCGCATCGAATTTTGCAACTGCGCCTGCGTAAATACTTGTGGTCGAACGCGATGGGTCGAGACGCGTGGGACCGGTCCCGAAATCGCTTTGTGCCTCAAGACGCTCGCGTCCCAGATCAGCGCCCGCGGTGAGTGTCACAACCGGCGACAAGACAATTTCATTAGACCACTGCAGCAAATTATTGATGCTGTTGTCGATGATGTCATAGCTGAAAGCACTGGCAGATACCAGACGGTTTTTGGTACGCGTCTGCGACAGCGTTACTGTCGATGACCAATCTTGTGCGATTTTGTCCCGAGAAAAAAGTGCCAGCGACTGCTGTTGCGAGCGTGCCTTGTTCACGTCTGTTGGCGCACCAAAGCCACCGCCATCGTAGGTGAACTTTCCTTCATTGGCATAGACGCGCAAGCCAAACTCATGGCCGCTACCCCATTCTTGCGATAGTGCGAGAGAAGCACTGTTGTTTGAATTCGCTCCAGTATTGGGGTTTTCGTCTGGCCGCTGCGTACGATTCGAGACGGCAAATCCATCGGTTCGAAAACGGGTTGCCGAAATCGCGTAGTGGGTGCCGTCACTGGCTCCTGCAATATCGGCTGATGCCTTGAAGGTATTGCGCGAGCCCACTTCAGTCAATGCATTGATGCGAGGCTGCCCATTACCGCGCTTGGTAAAAATCTGTACCACGCCGCCAATTGCACCCGAACCGTAAATCGCCGAGACATTGCCACGCACGATTTCAATATGATCAATCTGCTCGGGCAAAATGTTTTCGAGCGCTGCATTGGCCGAGAGGCCCTCACGCTTTACCGGCACGCCATCAATGAGCAGCAGACTTTCACCAGGATTGGCACCACGCATGAACATCGATGCTGGCGCACCGGGCCCGCCTGATTGAGTGAATTGCAAGCCAGCCTCGCGGCGCAAAAGCGTTGGCAAGTCACTTGCCTGACTTGCTTGAATCATGTCGCGGGTAATGACCGTCGTGTGCGGCAATGCATCGGTTTGGTTTTGCGACAGGCGTGCAGCAGTGACAATCACGGGATTCAACGCGGCGTCGACCGCAGAGGGTGACGTGCTTTGCGCCGCTGCGGCGTAAGCGGTCGATATGAGTACCGCGAGCGCGCACAAACGAGCAGGAGCGCTCGAAACGTTTCGAGAAATTGTAGGCATGAGAATCAATCAGAACAAAGAGCGTCGCACCAGCTTCCCCGCAGGCGCAACTGAACAGAAAACT
>JAYTZV010000192.1:0-1411 GCA_043741695.1 Burkholderiales bacterium | reverse complement strand
AGCATGATTATCAAAACGCGGTCGTGACACATTGACGATGCAGTTGATAATTACAAGAAGATGGGCAGATGCCCATTTTTTTTTTGTTAAACCAAATGTGGTGTCAGATCGTCGTGACGTCGTGCAAGCAGAGCACGGTCGCGGCGGCTTAATCGGAGTATCGCCTTGCTGTTGCTGGATCTGATTGAAAAAACCCTGAGCGGGATGGACTACGAACTGGTCGACTTCGAGCAGGCAGCGCGTGGTTTGCTGCGGGTCTACATTGATTTCAAGCCTGATCAAGCCGAGCGCGGCATGATCACGGTAGAAGACTGCGAAAAAGTATCGCATCAGTTGCTGCACGTGTTGACTGTCGAGAATGCGGTGTATGAGCGGCTTGAAGTATCGTCACCAGGCCTTGATCGGCCGCTGAAAAAATTGTCGGATTATGTGCGGTTTGCAGGTCAGGAAGCGATCATCAAGCTGCGTATGCCGATGCCAGGTGCTGCAAACCGCAAGTCGTTTCAAGGCTTGCTACAGGTACCAGATGGCGACAAACTGACATTGGAATTTGAAGGTAAAGAGGGGCCGGCGATGTTGGAATTTACGCTCGCCGATGTGGATAAGGCACGGCTGGTGCCGAAAGTGGATTTTAGGAGTCGCAAAGCATGAGTCGCGAAGTTTTACAGTTGGTAGATGCGCTGGCGCGCGAAAAAAATGTTGATCAGGACATCGTCTTTGGTGCACTGGAACACGCGTTATCGCAAGCAACCAAAAAACGCTACGAAGGCGACGTCGATATTCGCGTCACAATCGATCGCGAAACGGGTGAATTCGAATCCTTCCGCCGCTGGCATGTGGTTCCCGATGAAGCTGGTCTGCAATTGCCCGATCAAGAAATTTTGCACTTCGAAGCCGTCGAACAGATCAGCGATATCGAAGTCGATGATCATATCGAAGAGCCGATCGAGTCCGTCGATTTCGGTCGCCGCTTTGCGCAAGATACCAAGCAGGTGGTGTTGCAGCGTATTCGCGATGCCGAGCGCGAGCAAATTCTGGTCGACTTCCTCGATCGCGGCGACTCAATGGTCACCGGCACGATCAAGCGCATGGAGCGCGGCGATGCCATCGTTGAATCCGGCAAGATCGAAGCGCGTCTGCCACGTGATCAAACTATTCCAAAAGAAAATTTGCGTATTGGTGATCGCGTTCGCGCCTTCATTCTGCGCATTGATCGCAATGCGCGCGGCCCGCAGGTAATCCTGTCACGCACCGCGCCGGAATTCATCATGAAATTGTTCGAACTTGAAGTGCCTGAGATTGAACAAGGCCTGCTGCAAATTAAATCAGCTGCACGTGATGCGGGTGTCCGCGCCAAGATCGCAGTCTTCACCAGCGACAAGCGGATCGATCCGATCGGTACCTGCGTCGG
>JAYTZV010000191.1:0-29665 GCA_043741695.1 Burkholderiales bacterium | reverse complement strand
GCTGCACCCGATTCAGTGGATCGATCGTGAAGCGGGTGACCTGCTGCAGCGGGTCGGTGGTTTGGGTCAGGTTGCCGTTAGCGTCGTACTGGAATTGGGTAGTAGTGTTTTGCGTGGTCTGGGCGAAAGTGGCGCCGCCGAATTGGGTAAAAAAAATTGCAACGATGACGGCTGTAAATGGACGCGATGTACGCATGCTACTTTCCAGAAATACGTTAAAAAATCGGCGGAATTAAATGAGAACAGAACACTCCATAGGGTGCAGCAAACGTTCAACTGGTTGGTAAATTGGGATACCCAGCACGCATTGCTGAGGTAGTTTTTAAAGTAATGTTGTGCGATGCCGTCAATTCAGCCGTTGAATCAATGGCAACCTTCGTACCAGATTAAGATGCTTGTGTCGCAATTTGGTCGGCAAGAGCAGAGGCATGTTTTGACACGGCACTCATGCAGACCGATTCGTCGTACAATCACAAACAATGTAATTTTCATAATATTTTTAACCAAAATGAGTTAGCTCGGGCCTCGAACCGGGCTCAATTCATCCACGCATCTGTTCATGAGTATTGACCAGCCAACTTTGTTGACCAACGAGATGCCAGCGAGAGACTTTTATCTCGCGCGCCAGCCAATTTTGAATCGCGCGCAGGGTTTATTCGCTTACGAGCTTTTGTTTCGCACTGCGGCTCATGGTCCAGCCAATGTGACCAATGACTCTTTGGCTACTGCTACCGTCATGGCTAACACGGCAGAGCTTGGCATGCACACGGTGGTCGGCAATGCGCTGGCGTTCGTAAATGTTGACATGGCGTCATTAGCAAGCGATTTTGTGCGCTTTTTGCCGCACGATAGAGTGGTCTTTGAAATTCTGGAAACGGTACAGGTTACGCCTGAGCTGATCGCGCGTGTCACGCAGCTGGCACGCTTGGGATTCCGCTTTGCGCTCGACGATGTGATAGCGAGCCTCGATGACCTTCAGCAATTGTTGCCGGTTATCGACATTATCAAGGTCGACATACACGCAATCAGCAGCCAGAAGCTGGCGAGTCTTGCCACCGAGCTCAGGCTATCCGGTAAGAAATTATTAGCAGAAAAAGTAGAAACGCTGGAAGAATTCGAGCAGTGCGTGGCACTGGGATTTGATTATTTTCAAGGTTACTATTTTGCCAAACCGCTGGTCATGAGCGGGAAAAAACTGTCTCCATCACAGCTGGCTATTGTTCGATTGATGACGTTGATTCAGCGTGACGCAAATAGTGCCGAGATCGAAACTGCAATCAAGCAGGACGTGTCGATTGGATTGAACCTGCTGCGATTGGTGAATTCGCCTGGTGCCGGTGTGGTGCATCGCATAGATTCGATCAGTCAGGCTGTGACGATTCTTGGGAGATTGCAGTTGCAGCGCTGGTTGACGGTGTTGCTGTACTCTGAGCCGCGGCGTGGTACAGGCGTGCTGTCGCCGCTGCTGGTATTGGCGACCACTCGGGGAAAACTGCTCGAATTGATTTCGCTCGCACATCACCCGGCTGACCGGCTGGGGGCCGAACGTGCTTTCACGGTCGGTATCATGTCGCTGATGGATACCTTGATAAGCCTGCCGATGACGAGCATTCTCGATCAAATTTTGGTCAGTGACGAGATACGCGGAGCACTATTGGAGCGTGCCGGTCACTATGGCCGTATGCTGACGCTAGTGCAATCGCTGGAGAGCGATGAAGATGCGCCGCCGCGGGTGTTAGAGCTGCTGCACGAATTTGATTTGACTGCAGAGACGCTTTGTCAATTGCAACTGAACGCTTACGCGTGGAGCAATGCGATTGCCAGTGACGTTTGATCGCGCCGGCGCCACAACAGGATAGGTACGATGAACAAGGCTTTTGTCAAAGAAGCGGATGATGCAGATGACGATGCCGCAGATGCGGCGTTGCCTGCGATTCCTCAGGGGGCAAAAAATTATATGACGCCTGCAGGTCATCGACGGATGAAAGGCGAATTACTGCAACTGATCGATACTGATCGGCCTGAAGTGGTCAAGATCGTTTCATGGGCAGCATCGAATGGTGATCGTTCGGAAAACGGTGACTATATCTACGGCAAGCGGCGCTTGCGCGAAATCGATCGACGCATTCGCTTTCTGACCAAGCGGCTCGACCTGGCACAGGTCGTCGATCCGAGCGTTCACTACGGAAACGATCAGATTTTTTTTGGTGCTACTGTGCGGTATCAAAATCAAGCGGGCGAAGAGCGTGTCGTCACCATTGTCGGCATTGACGAACTTGATCCGCTGCACGGAAAGATCAGCTGGATTTCACCCGTCGCGCGCGCAATGACAAAATCACGCGAAGGCGACACCATCACTTTGAATACGCCTGCGGGAATGGAAGAACTGGAAATACTCGGCGTGCACTATCCGGCCACTAGCGACCTTTGACAGCAGCCTTGGAGCATCAACGGCTCTGGAATCAACGCGCGGTGGTTAGCCCGGTGCCGCGTTCGCGCAAGATACGCGTCACACCCGGAATATTGCGTACATTGCGCATCAGCCTTGCCAAATGTACGCGATTTTCAACCTGCACGGTGAAGCGTAGTTGGGTCATTAAGGAATCGCGTTCTTCGTCCATGCCGACAAACATGATGTTGGCATCTGACTCGCCGATTTCGGCTGCTACTCGTGCCAAAACGCCGCGTTCGTTACGCACTAATATCACCACCCTGCAGTCGAAACGACGGTTCAGTTCTGCGCTCCATTGCGCGTCGATCCATCGTTCCGGTTCTTTGTTGCGCTGGCGCCGGGCGACGTCGCACTCAAGCATGTGAACAGTCAGACCTTGATCGCGATTCAGATGACCAGTTATATCGTCACCAGGTATCGGCTGGCAGCACGCCGCCAGCTGTACGGCTCCACCTTCATTACCATCGACCACAACGGGTTCGTACTTGTCTGCCGGTGCATCGACGTTTCCGTTTGCGGCAGCAGTTGTAGGCGCTGTATCCATTAATCCAAGAACATGTCGCGCCACCAGCGCGGCCATGCGTTTGCCAATTCCGATATCGGCGTAGAGCTCCTCTACCGACTTGACACTCGTCTCATGCAACAAGCGTTCGGCGACGGTTGGCAGAATCGATTCTGGTAAAGCGAGTGCAGTCATTGCCTGCGATAACAAGTGTTGTCCCAACTCGATCGACTCGCCCACGTTGATTGTGCGCAGATGATGGCGAATCGCCGAGCGTGCCTTACCGGTGCGAACAAAAGATAGCCACGTTGGGCTCGGGCGCGCATTGGTTGAGGTAATAATTTCGACGATATCGCCGTTGCGCAGTTCGGTACGCAGTGGCGCATGCTCGTGATTAATACGCGCGGCCACGGTTTGATCGCCGACATCGGTATGAATATTGTAGGCAAAGTCGAGTGCGGTGGCGCCGCGCGGCAGGGCGATAATCTTCGACTTTGGTGTGAACACGTAGACCGAATCCGGAAACAGATCAACCTTCACATGCTCCAGAAATTCGGCCGAATCGCCGGTCTGCTTTTGAATATCCAGTAGCGACTGTAACCACGTGTGGGTGCGTTGTTGCAGGTCTGAGAGACTACCTTCGTCGTCTTTGTAGAGCCAATGCGCGGCTACGCCCGATTCGGCAACACGGTGCATGTCTTGGGTGCGGATCTGAAATTCGACCGGTGTACCATACGGGCCGATCAGCGTCGTGTGCAGCGATTGATAACCATTGACCTTGGGTATCGCGATGTAATCCTTGAATTTGCCCGGCATCGGTTTGTACAACGCGTGAAGCGTGCCCAGCGCGACATAGCAGGCAGCAAAGTCTTCCACCACGATGCGAAATCCATAGACGTCCAGCACCTGCGAGAACGACAGATGCTTGCTCCGCATCTTGCGATAGATGCCGAACAGGGTTTTTTCGCGGCCGAATACTTGCGTTTCGAGACCGGCAGCATGCAAGGTATTCTTGACCGACTCCATGATCTTGCTAACCACTTCGCGGCGATTACCGCGCGCAGCCTTCACTGCCTTGGCCAGCGTTTTGTAACGCATCGGATGCAGATGCGAGAACGACAGATCCTGCAACTCGCGATAAATATTGTTCAAGCCAAGTCGGTGCGCGATCGGTACATAGACTTCCATCGTTTCGCGTGCAATCCGGCGTTTTTTTTCTGCCGACATCGAACCGAGGGTACGCATGTTGTGCAGCCGGTCGGCCAGCTTGACCAGGATTACGCGTACATCGCGTGCCATGGCCAGCAGCATCTTGCGGAAATTTTCAGCCTGCGCTTCGATCTGGCTTTGAAACTCGATTTTTTCCAGCTTCGACAAACCATCGACCAGCGTCGCCACCGGTGAACCGAAGCGCTCGATCAGTTCGTCTTTTTTGACATCCTGATCTTCCATTACGTCATGCAGCAAGGCAGCCATGATTGCCTGCACGTCGAGCTTCCAGTCGGCACAAATTTCGGCAACCGCAATCGGATGCGAAATATAGGGCTCACCCGACATACGCATCTGACCGAGGTGCATTTCGTCCGAAAAACGGTACGCTTCGCGCACTTTTTTCAGATCCGAAGCGGATAGATAATCAGAAAGTTTGCTGGTCAGTTGCGAGATCGAGGCAACTCCGACAGCGATTGGTACCCCGCCGTCAGGCGAGTAAAAGGATTCCGGGATTCTGTGGCTGGCAAGCTCGGACCCACCACGGCTAGCTGTTGCCGGACGCAATGCGTGGATAGGATCGAGATTCATGGCAAATGCAATCGCTGTGCGATGTGGTGGATGTCAGGCGGCGATCAGCTAGGGACTTTTTTCAACATTTCGATACCAACCTTGGCTGCAGCAATTTCTCGCAGCGCGATCACAGTCGGCTTGTCGCGTGCTTCCACCTTCGGTGTATGGCCTTGTAACAGTTGCCGCGCGCGATAGGTAGCCGCAAGCGTCAGCTGAAAACGGTTAGGGATATGTTTAAGGCAGTCTTCGATCGTGATGCGGGCCATGAATTGCTCCTGAAAATGCGGTGTCAATGAGATGCGGCGTGAGGTGTCGCATGAATGCCCAACTGGGCAAAAAGAGAAGTGTTGCGGATCGCTTGTTGCAAAAACCTGCAGCGAGTCGCCTTGACAATTGCTGTAAGTTCAGACAAAGCAGTCGCAAAGTCTTGATTAATAATAACATATTCGAATTCGCCGGCATGGGCGATTTCGCCGCCAGCGGCCAAAACTCTGCGCAGAATGACTTGCGGTGAATCCTGCCCGCGTTTTTTTAAACGATCTTCGAGGGCATCAATTGACGGTGGCAAAATGAAGATGCCAACACCATGCGGAAACTGCGCTTTTACCTGATGCGCGCCTTGCCAGTCGATTTCCAGCAAAACATCGGTGCCAGACCGCATCTGCTCGGTAATTACGGCGCGCGAAGTGCCGTAGTAATTACCATGCACTTCGGCCGATTCCAGAAATTCACCGGCCTCCCGCCGCTGCAAAAAATCGTCGGGCGACGTGAAATAGTATTCTCGCCCGTGTTGTTCGCCGGGACGCGGCGCGCGTGTGGTGGTCGAGATTGACAATTTCAGCGTCGGCTCCTGTTGCAGCAACGCGTTGACCAGCGTGGACTTGCCTGCACCCGACGGTGCTACGACCATGAACAGGCTGCCGGAAGAAGCTGATTGATCGAACATGCAAACTCCAATCGTCACGATGCAAGGTATTTACAAATGGGCGAGTACAGCGATGGCACCCGAAGCAATAGCGCCAGTGATAGGTACTCTATTCCAGATTCTGTATTTGCTCGCGCATCTGGTCGATCAATAGTTTCAATTCCATCGCCGCATCGGCCAGCTCTTTTAACGCCGCCTTCGAGCCGATAGTGTTAGCCTCGCGATTGAGTTCCTGCATCATAAAGTCGAGCCGTTTGCCGACCTGGCCGCCTTTTTTAAGGATATGCCGGGTCTCGGTTAAATGTGCCGCCAGCCGCGTCAACTCTTCGGCGACATCAATGCGAATACCGTATAGCGTCACTTCCTGGCGCACGCGTTCGATCACTTCATCATGCGACAAGGCTGCGTTGGTATTGCCGGATTTTTGTAGCGCCAGCCCGAGTGCGTCTTCCAGTCGCTCGATAGATTTTTGCTGAAACTGCGCGATCATTTGTGGAATCAGCGGCGTGATGCGCTGTACGATTTCTTCCATAGCTTCGATGCGCGAGAGCAGAGATGTCGCCAGCGCCGCGCCTTCGCGCTCGCGCGATTCGACGAACGCTGCCAGTGCTGCCTGCATCGCTGCTGTCGCCTGCTCATGCAAATCGTCTTCGCCGAGTTCTGCTTCTTCGATCACCCCGGGCCAACGCAGCAACTCATTGACGGTCAGTGGTGCTGCCGACGAAAACTGGGAGCGCACTTCGGCCTGCAGCATCGACAGCGACTTCAGCACATCTATATTCAACCGTTGGCTCGCGCTGCCCACAACCTTGCGGCCAAAGCTCAAACGGCATTCAACTTTGCCGCGTACCAGCCGGCCGACGATGGCTTCGCGCATCATCGGTTCGAACGCACGCAGGTCGTCGTTGAGTCGAAACTGCAAATCCAGAAAGCGTGAATTCACGCTTTTAATTTCGAGCGTTACTGTGCCGGCGCTAGCCTCGCGGGTGACGACGGCGTAGCCAGTCATGCTGCTGATGGTCAAATTGACATCCTCGGTTGTTCTTTACAAATCACGGGTTTCTCCACACAATCGGGCAAGTTACACTAGCAAGCACAATAACTGTCGCAACCACGAAACAATAACGAGTCGATGTGGCTGGTTTTCAATCCGGACAGCTATGCAGTGATCAGTTGCTTTCGAGCTGAATTTCAACACAACACAGAAAATCATGGCTGTACAAAACAACGCGCCGCTGCCGGACGGACTTGAAATTTCTGGCTACCGTATTGTAAAGAAAATTGCCTCGGGCGGGTTCAGTATTGTCTATCTCGCTTACGACGAAGATGGAAACGCGGTAGCGATTAAAGAATTCCTGCCAAGCTCGTTGGCGCTACGACAATCGGGTGAATTGGTACCAGCAATATCAGCCGAAAATTTACCGATTTTCCGAATCGGCCTGAAGTGTTTTTTTGAGGAAGGGCGCGCCTTGGCGCGTATTGCGCACCCCAATGTGGTCAGCGTCGTTAATTTTTTTCGCGCGAACGATACTGTCTATATGGTAATGGCCTACGAATCGGGACGCTCGCTGCAGGAACACATCATCCGGCGGCGCGATAAAGGCGAAAAGCCACTGGTGTCCGAGCGCTTTATCCGCAAGATGTTCAGCCAGGTCTTGAACGGTTTGCGCGAGGTGCATACCAACAAGCTGCTGCATCTGGATTTGAAGCCAGCTAATATTTACCTGCGGGTAGATGGCACACCGATTTTGCTCGACTTTGGCGCCGCGCGTCAGACCTTGAAAACTGATTTGCCCAAGTTGTATCCGATGTACACACCGGGTTTCGCTCCGCCTGAACTGTATGTTAAAAACAGCAGCCTTGGTCCATGGACCGATATTTACAGCATCGGCGCATCCATGTTTGCGTGCATGGTTGGTGCGCCCCCGCAACCGGCGGATCAGCGCAAGCAAAGCGACAAGATGGAGGGGCATCTGCATAAGCTCCAAGGCTTGTATTCACCGGAGCTGATTCAGGTGATTCGATGGAGTCTAATGATTGATCCGCTGGAGCGACCTCAGAGCGTGTTCGCGTTGCAAAAAGCACTGCTGGCGCCGGTGCCGGAAAAAAAAGCAGCGAATGCAATCGAGGGAGCCATCGGCGGGGCCATACAGCGAGTAAAAACGCTATTTGGCGGTGCGCGACGACGGCAAGAAATTGACGACAGTACGATTCAAGAAAATACCCGTTGATGCTGTAAAACGAGGTGGGTAAAACAGTGTTGCGGCACAGCGTTGTGACTGCGTTGTTGTAATTCCAGCGTTGTGAAACAGTATTTTGACGATGCGTGGCCAAAACGACGCGGCCGGTAAAATTTTTGAGAATGTGCGACGAATTTATGCGATTTTCGGTGTATCAAGAGAGCCAGATCGGTGGCCGGAAAATGAACCAGGACCGGATGGGCTACAGCTTTACGCGCGATGCGTTGCTGTTGCTGCTGGCCGATGGTATGGGCGGACATTTGCACGGCGAAGTGGCGGCAACGATTTCCATGCAAACTGTTGCAACGCTATTTCAGCAGCAGGCAACGCCGTACATCAAAAAGCCGGAAAGGTTTTTGGAAGATAGTTTTTTTGCGGCGCATCGCGAAATTCATCGGCATCGCACCCTGCATGATTTACCCGAAACACCGCGCACCACAATCGTTGCCTGTTTAATTCAACACAACACTGCCTTCTGGGCACACTGCGGTGATTCGCGTCTTTACTGGATGCGCAATGGGCAGATTCTGGCGCGCACACGTGACCATTCGCGTATCGAAACGCTGATTGCACAGGGACGCGCCGATCCATCTGAACGCGCAACGCATCCTGATCGTAACAAGCTGTTTAATTGCCTCGGTGCGCCGAATATGCCGATCGTCGAGATTTCGCGGCGCGCCAGTCTGCAGGCAGGTGACGTGATGCTGCTGTGTTCCGACGGATTGTGGGGTGCGCTGCCAGATCATCTGCTGGCGCAGCGGCTGCAAACCAACACCATCGTGCGCGCCGTGCCTGAACTGATCACCACTGCGCTGGGTATCTCCGGCAAAACCAGCGACAACGTCACCGCGCTGGCGATGATGTGGGAAAGCGGCAGCAGCGTCACTGACCTGAACACCATCACCACCAATATCTTGCCGCTCGGGGCATTGACCACGACGATTCAATTGCCGCCCAGTTCCGAGCCAGAACCTGCCGCGTCTTTCGACGAAAGCGATATCGAAAAAGCGATCGAAGAAATTCGCGGCGCCATTGAAAAATCCTCCCGCCTCACTTCCAGGAATTAACGCCCCATGTCGTCCTTGTTCACCTCTCGCCCAAGCGGGCGCGCTGTCGATGCGCTGCGCGCCGTTCGCCTTACCCGTCACTACACACGCCATGCCGAAGGATCGGTATTGATTGAATCTGGCGACACCAAAGTCATTTGCACTGCCAGCCTTGAAGACCGCGTACCGGGTTTTTTAAAAGGTAAAGGGCAGGGCTGGATGACTGCTGAATACGGCATGTTGCCGCGCTCGACGCATACCCGCATGGATCGAGAAGCTGCGCGCGGCAAACAGTCGGGACGCACACAAGAAATCCAGCGTCTGATAGGTCGCTCATTGCGCGCAGCGTTCGATTTGAGCGCCTTTGGTGAACGTACGCTGCAGCTCGATTGCGACGTGATTCAGGCCGATGGCGGTACTCGTACGGCTGCGATCACCGGTGCGATGGTCGCAGCCTACGACGCGTTCGCCAAAGTGGTGGCCAGTGGTGCGTTGCCAGCTGTGCCGCTGAAGCATTTCGTCGCAGCGATTTCGGTGGGCGTGTATCAAGGCGTGCCGGTGCTCGATCTGGATTACGATGAAGATTCGCAATGCGATACCGACATGAATGTAGTGATGAACGAGGCCGGGCATTTCATCGAAGTGCAGGGCACTGCCGAAGGCGCAGCATTTGATCGCGCGGCGATGAATCAACTACTCGATCTGGCACAGGGTGGAATCGGTGAGCTGATTGCGCTGCAAAAACGCACACTTGGTCTTGCCGCCGACTGATTTATCGGTCCGTAATTTATCGGTAAATTATCGCTAATTCCATCGCTGATTCCGTCGCTAATTCCATCGCTACTTCATCCTCATGACGACAACGCTAATTCTCGCTTCAAACAATGCCGGCAAGCTCACCGAATTTCGTTCTCTGCTTGCGCCGCTTGGCTGGTATGTTCGTGCCCAATCCGAGTTCGCTGTGCCGGAAGCCGACGAGCCACATTGCACGTTTGTCGAGAACGCCATACAGAAAGCGCGGCATGCAGCGCGACTCACCGGTCACGCTGCACTGGCCGATGATTCCGGCGTCTGTATCAATGCGCTTGGCGGTCATCCCGGCGTGCAATCGGCGCGCTACGCTGGTGAGCCGAGATCGGACGTGCGCAACAATGCAAAACTGCTGGCCGATCTGGCTCCGTACGCCGACAAGTCGGCGTACTACTACTGCGTACTGGTATTGGTGCGTCATGCCGATGATCCGCAACCGATGATAGCCGATGCCAGCTGGCGCGGCAGCATTGTCGATGCTGCGCGCGGCGAAAGCGGCTTTGGATATGACCCGTATTTCATGGTCGATGGGCTAGGGCGCACCGCAGCGGAACTGACCGCGGAAGAAAAAAATCATTTGTCGCATCGTGGGCAGGCGTTGCGCAGCTTGATCAGCAAGCTGCAATGATTCCAATTTTTCCAATCAATGGCGAGCGTTCCGGCGCTATCGGTCCGCAAGATGCTGCCGATGCAGCACGTGCCTATCTGCGCCAAGGTACGCTCAATCTCACGGCAATGCCGCCGCTGGCGCTGTACGTCCACTATCCGTGGTGCGTCAAAAAATGTCCGTATTGCGATTTTAATTCGCATCAGGCATCGGATGAATTTTCTGAGAGCGCGTATCTCGATGCGTTGCGTACCGATCTCGAAAATGCGCTGCCGCTGATCTGGGGGCGCAAGATTTACACGGTGTTTATCGGTGGTGGCACGCCGAGTTTGCTGTCGGCTGCAGGGCTCGATCGCTTGATGTCGGATATACGCACTTTGCTGCCGCTCGACGGTGCTGCTGAAATTACGATGGAAGCCAATCCCGGCACGTTCGAAACTGAAAAATTTCGTTCGTATCGTCAAAGTGGCATCAATCGTTTATCGATTGGCATTCAAAGTTTCAATCAACAGCATTTGCATGCGCTGGGCCGAATTCACGATGGCGATGAAGCGCGACGTGCGGTCGAAATCGCCCACGCCACCTTCGACAATTTCAACCTGGATTTGATGTACGCGCTGCCGTCGCAAACGCTGGCAGAAGCAACCGAAGATATTCGCACCGCCATCGAATGTGCGCCGCCGCACTTGTCGCTGTATCACCTGACGCTCGAACCAAATACCTACTTCGCCAAATATCCCCCAGCGATTCCGGACGACGATGCCAGCGCCGACATGCAGGAGATGATTGAGGCGTCTACCCAGAGTGCGGGATATGCGCACTACGAAGTATCTGCCTATGCAAAAGCCGGCCGCCAAGCGCGGCATAATTTGAATTACTGGCAGTTTGGTGACTATCTCGGGATCGGTGCGGGTGCGCATTCAAAGCTGTCGTTTCCGCACAGAGTGATCCGACAAGCGCGCTTTAAGCACCCGAAAGCGTATCTGCAGGCGATCGCGCAAGGTAATGCAATCGAGCAGCAGGCAGAAATCCCGCGCGACGAGCTTGCCTTCGAATTCATGCTCAACAGCTTGCGTCTTTGTCACGGATTCGATGTCAATCTGTTTGCCGAACGCACAGGCCTCGCATTGAGTTCAATCGATGCTGTGACCAACGACGCCGAGAGCAAAGGTCTTTTGTACCGTGACCATAAAATTATCAAGCCAACTGCGTTGGGACTGCGCTTTCTCAATGATCTGCAGCAAATGTTTTTGGCCGGATAAGCACCCAACCAGACTTGCTTGAGTGATGCTGCGATGCATGAAACTTTGCGCGGTGCATGGCGGTAGCGAAATAATAAATGTCAGTAATTGTGCTTGGGGTCGCGGGGCCAAGTGGCTTATCTCGATGTGCTCGGGCAAGCACAAGATGCGCGACAGTGAGATCTGGCGTAGCGAACTGTGCAATAGCATCGGGACGCGTAATGCTTGTGTTCTCGCCGACTGCGAGCGACTATTGAAGACTATGACCCACTAGTTTGGCCTCATAAAGACCGTATTGCGGAGTCACAAAGAATAGCGCACCACTGGTCAGTCTCTTTATGCTGAGCAATTCTGGACGGGGCGCCGAGCGCTTGTCGACGCATCGATATCAGGAATTCTTCCGCAATCGGCAAATGTGCCGAAAACCCGTCCGATAGCCGAAAAATTTACTCGCAAAAATCGCTCAATCGGCACGGAAACCTATTTCCATTCTCGTCCTGCAATTTCCCCCGTTGGCAAATGTGTCGCAGTCCGTGTTGCGATGGTGTTGCGGACTATCCTTAACGAAAGTTCACATAATTTGTATCTAAATGTTATTTATTTTGTGATATCTTCGATAACATACTGAAAAAGTTATAAAAAACTAACTAAGCACTGATTGTTTAGTACTGGAAGTCAACGCTTTTTGTGTGCGAGAAACTTCATTGGTATCGCTTGGATCACTTCAGAATAAATGAAAATTAAATTCCACCGATCCACCGCAATTGCACTTATTGCGGTGTCCTGTCATGCGGCTTACGCGGCAGACGAACATTTCACCATCAAAAAATTCGATGTGGTCGGAAATCATTTGTTGTCGGAAAGTGAAATCAATTCTGCATTGGCACCTTCTGTCGGCGCGAACAAGGCTTTCGGCGATATCCAAAAAGCGCTCGAAGCGCTGGAGTCAGCCTACCGAACACACGGATTTTCAGCAGTACAGGTCAGCATCCCTGAACAGGAATTAACGTCCGGCGTTGTGCGCATTGATGTGCTAGAAAGCACAATCAATAAGGTCATCATCAGCGGCAATAAATATTTTGATGAAGCTAATATTCGCGCCAGTCTGCCGCCGCTGCAAGAAGGAAAAACGCCGATGTTGCCCGCCTTGTCTGCGGCCATTCAGCTCGCCAACGAAAATTTTGCGAAGCAGGTCGAGGTTACCCTCGTCAATACCGAGGTCGATGGCAAGGTCGACGCCAAAATAGTAGTCACCGACAGCAAGCCATTCCATATCGCTGCCACACTGGATAATAGCGGTACTGCGTCGAGCGGCAAATTGCGTACCGGCGTCGCGTTGCAATACGCCAACCTGTTTGGTCGCGATCAGGTCGGAACACTCGCCTACACGACCTCACCTGATAGTCCTAGCGGTGTGCACGTCAATCTGTTTTCGATCGGCTACCGGATTCCGCTCTACGCATTTGGTGACAGCATCGATCTGATTTACGGCAAGTCGAGTGTCAATACGCCGAGTGGTTCGCCAACCCTTGGTGGCATTTTGGGCATTATTGGCAAGGGGAGTGTGGCGGGACTGCGATGGAATCATTTGCTGGCGCGGCGCGGTGAGACCACCAGCAAAGTGGTATTCGGTGTGGATCGCAAATACATCAATTCACGTTGTTCGGTGAATGGCGTCGATGTCAGCTTCGCGCCACCCACGCCACCAATCAGCGCGTGTGTGCCTTACACGGTCATGCCGTTCTCGGTAACGTATTCCGGGCGGCAGCAAAGCGCCGGACAGCTGATCGATTTTTCAGTGGGCGTTGACCGCAATATGGCCACCGGCACTACTTACACCAATGTCACTGGCCGCACCGACCGCTACTCGTATCTGACGCCGGGTAATCGCGATACGCATGACGGCTTCATGGCAATGCATGGCAGCGCATCCTGGTTCAAGGTGTACGCCAACGACTGGCAAACCCGTCTCGCCGCCAATGTGCAACTGGCCAGCGATCCGCTGGTATCGAGCGAGCAGTTCGGCCTTGTCGGCGCTTCGGCAGTGCGCGGTTTCAGCGAGCGCGCGGTGGCCGCTGATGGCGGTACTGTGGTCAATGCCGAGCTGTACACGCCAGAACTGGCGAGCAAATTTCGGGTGCCAGGCAATCTGCGCCTGCTGGCGTTTTATGACCTTGGTCGCGGCTACAACCGCGGTATCGGCGCGAGTGCAACACCTTCGCATGTCAGCGTCGCCAGCGCAGGCTTCGGTGTACGTTATTCGATCAGCAAAGATTTCGATTTGCGCGCCGATGTTGCGCGTGTCAATAACCCCGGCACGTCCACCACCGAAACCCATGGTGTCTGGAAAGCGCATGTAGCGATTGTCGTTGGTATTTAAGGACGAATGATGAACACCATTCCACAACACATCAATCCCGCCACCGAGCTCAAGCGGTCACGCCAGATGCGACGTGCTGCGAAGTTTGCCCCGGGGGGATCGATCAAGATTCGAGTCGGCGGACGGATGATGTTGATGGTGTGGCGTAAGAGGGCGCGGGTGGCGGCTTTGTTGGGGCGGTTGTTATGGCGCTCGTTGAGGCAATTGGCAGTGGGAGTGGCGATTGCTGGGGTGTCGTCTACGGTGTCTTATGCGCTGACGACCGCGCCGACTATATTGCCCACAAACGGGGTAGTGTCTTACGGTAACGCTACGATAAATCCAGCGGTTGGTAACACGCTAACCATTTCTCAAACGAGCAAGCAGGCGATCGTTAATTGGGGAAACTTCAATATCGGTGCAGGGAACACAGTTACGTTCCAGCAGCCTGACGCCACCTCATCAATTCTAAATCGTGTTGGTCCGGGGCTGCCGTCTTTTATTTATGGACAGCTCACGGCAAACGGCAAAGTCTGGCTGATTAATCCAGCCGGGATTATGATCGGCGCGGGAGCGAAGATCGACGTTGCTGGTTTTGTTGCGAGCAATTTATACGTTAGTAACAGCGACTTTTTGAAAAACAATCTGCAGTTCACGAACATTCCGGTTGACTGCTTTTCAGACGGCTGCACCAATAGCAGTGGAATCGTCAGCAACAACGGGTCCATCAAAACATCAAACGGCGGTAGCGTCTACCTCGTCGGTACCAAAGTGGAAAACGGCAGCACCGGGGCAATCAACGCGAGCAAAACCGTAACTGACGACGAGCATGAAAGCCGTGACCAGCGTAGCGTTATCCTCGCGGGTGGTGACACGGTAACCATTACCTTTGCGGATACAACTTTACCTGGCCTCAATGTGGCGGTGACCGGCAAAACCGGCACGGCCAATAACTTTGGTCAAATTTTTAATGATGCTGGGCGAATTGGGCTTGCAGCGGCGCTTGTTTCAAACTCAAACAAGCTCGACGTCGGCGTCACCAGTACTGCCGGCCGAATCTTTTTAAAAGCGACGCAGAGCGCCACAATCGGCGCGGGATCGGACATCTCTATAGGTGCCAGTGGTGTTTTATCTGTGGATGGTCCAGCGATCATAAAAGGAGCAAATCTTAATCTGGCAGGTGGCTCTCTTTCCGCCACTGGGTCGGTCGATATAAGCGATTCCAGCTTGTCTAACCTGACGATGACCACACCCGGTTTAGTAAGCTTTAGTGGTACCAACGTACTAAGCGCTGACCTGACATTGTCAAACGTTGCGATTAACACGAATGCTTCGTTGTCCGGCGCCGGTAAGTTGACGGCAACCAACTTAAGCTGGTCAGAGTCGGTAATTTCGGGCGCCAGCACCGATCGACCTTACGACGTCACAAATCTGACATTGATTGGCAAGACCACGCTAGATGGCCGTACCCTTAATTTGCTGAAAGACGGTACGTCTGCTGCAAAAAGCGGAACCATCGTATTTAAGAACAGCGGTGTGTTGAACAATGCAGGTACGTTCACTATTTCAGATCAAACACAACTCGGCTACTTTGATAGTCCGAATGCGCTCAACGGTGTTATTAACAATACCCCAACCGGCACAATAATCAGCACCAATACAAGTTACGGTATGTCGAAAGGCTATACCGGCAATTATCTAGGCGGTGGCTACGACACCTTTAATTCGGTGTCGTTCAATAACGCGGGTACGATCAAGGTGCTCGATGGTCAGTTACACCTTGGTGGTAGTGGAACACATTCTGGCTCTTTTAAGGTCGGCGCCGATATTCAGGGTAAAACATCAACACTATTTTTTGGCGTATCGAATAAGTTCCCGACGGTGAGGATGCAAAATATTGAAGTCGGATCAACATTTTCGGATACAAGTGCCAACGGTGGTAGGGCAGTTATTGAATTCGCAAATGCGCAAGGTACAACAACGAATCTGAATACCGATATCATCCTAAATAATGCGGCACTAAGCTTTGGCAGGCTGCAGGGATCAGGAAAACTCACCGCGATAAACTTTAATTGGTCAGGCGGAGTGATCAAAGGTGGCCCGACAAACGCGGCGTACGACGTTACGAATTTGACGTTGACCGGCAGTCCAATTCTGAATGGTCGAACGATGAATCTCGTGGGCGGTGGCGTTTCACAGGTCACTGGCGCAAACATGACCTTCAATAATAGTGCTGTACTGAATAATGCCGGCACACTAACGGTCGTTAACGGGGCGCGATTGGGCTACTACGACAGCCCGACCGCAGGCGCTAGTGTCATTAATAATACTGGCACTATCATCAGCGCGAATTCCGTTGTTGGCTCGACAAACAACACTATCGGAGGCGCTTACGACGCCATCAATGGCACTGCATTTAATAATTCAGGTACCGTCACGATCAATGACAGTTCTTTGACACTCAGTGGTAGCGGTATTCAGACAGGCACGTTCAACATTAACGCATCTGCTCAGGATAAAACTGCGACGTTGAATTTCGGCAAAAGCAGCATTTACTCCTACTCAGTAATAGAAAACATCAACTCCGGTGCCGCTATTACCGAGACGGCCAACAACGGTGGCACGGCCACGGTCAATTTCGGCAATAACACTTACGGCGGTGGCGCGACCAACCTAAATACCAATTTGTCGCTCGCCAACGTTGACCTCTCTGCTGGTACCTTGCAAGGGTCCGGCAAGCTCACGGCAACGAACCTGAAATGGTCAGGTGGCACTATTGCACGTGGTGGTAGAAACGTATATTCGGCCTATGACGTGTCGAATCTCACTCTGACTAAAAACGCATTTTATGATGACCCAACATTGGACGGCCGCACTCTGAATTTGCTTAAAGGCGGTGTCTCCAAAGCTACCAATGCAACGCTGACTTTCACAAACAGTGCCGTGTTGAACAACTTGGGTACGCTGACATTAGCTGACGGATCGCAGCTGGGTTACAACTACAGTTCTTCAGCCGGCGCGAGCGTAATCAATAACACAGGCACTCTCAATAGCACAAATACATCGAGTCACTGGACGAGCAACAGCGCCGGAAGCACCTGGGATTCCAGGAACGCGATCGCATTCAATAATAGTGGAACAGTCAATATCACTGACGGTTCTCTGATGCTCGGTGGCGGCGGTACTCAGACGGGTCAGTTCAATATTAACGCATCAGTTTCAGGTAAAGCCTCGACGCTGATTTTTGGCGACAATAGCGTCTACTCATATTCGAGAGTACAAAACATCAACACCGGTGCCACTATTACCGAAACAGCTACTAACGGTGGCATCGCCTCGGTAAATTTTGGCAACAGCCCTTACAGCAGCGAAACCACCAACCTCAATACCAATCTGTCGCTCGCTAACGTTGCCATTACTGGCGGTATTTTGCAGGGGTCGGGCAAGCTCACAGCAACCAATTTGAATTGGTATGGAGGTACGATCGCGGGGCTGGAAGGTGCGTCGAGCTACGACGTCACTAATCTGGTGTTAAGCAATGCATTTGTGCCTTATTTCTCAGATTTGACCAGTTATTCTGCCGGCAGATTCCTAGACGGTCGTACGCTTAATCTGGTTGCGGGTGGAAACTCATTGATTACAGGTTCGACGCTTTCGTTGAATAACCATGCAACGCTTAATAATGCGGGAATGCTAACGCTAATGAACGGTGGTTCTCTCGCTGGTGTCGGAAACATGGCAGGGGGAGGCGGCACAATAAACAATGCGGGTACGATTGACGCTACGAATTCGCCAGCGATAAATGTTTCGAACGGCACCAGCGGCACGAATTATTATGGCGGCGTTGTGTCGGGTTTATTTGGCGATAATGTCGGGCGCTCTGTTGCGTTGAAAGAGTTCTCATTTAATCCGACCCCTGTGGTCAACTCAATTGGTTCATCAAGTTACTACGGCGGCGTGGAATTAAACAATACCGGCTCCTTACATGTGAGAGCCGGCACGCTACAAATCTTCAGTCCTATTGCTTTCAACAATCAAGGTCAGATTCAGATAGAAGCAGGAACGACGCTTGCGACCAACAGCGATCTGACCAACGCGCAAGGAGCGAAAATATCTGGCTCAGGCAGCATTACATTGAATGAACATACGCTTGTTAATCATGGCGTCATCGCTCCGGGTTCGAGCACCACGACCGGCAGTTTGATTATCAACGGCAATTACACGCAAGGAAATACAGGAGAATTAATTGCCAAAATCGCTAGCAATGCCACCGACAACGATTCGCTGAATGTCAGCGGCACGACAAAGCTCGACGGTCAGCTGACCGTTGTAGGGTTGCCAGGCTACGTGCCTGGTGCGGGCGATTATTTTAATTTTATAAAAAGCAGCATTCATTCGGAATCGCTTGGCACGTTTGCCCGGTTTTTGGGCCCAGGGTATTTAAACGTTGGCTACGGCTTGCACGAGGGCGTTGCAGTTTCAGCCAATTTTGTCCCCGATGGCGTGAACTTTTTTGATAACACCGCCGGTGATTTTAATTGGAGTAATGTCGACAACTGGTCGCTGAAGTACAAACCTGTATCAGCCAGCGATGTGATGATCGACACCGGATTCACGGTGCAACACGCAGCCGGTGAAGACAAGATCCACTCGCTGGTGGTTAGTGCGAAGAACGGCCTGAATATTTCGGGTGGCTCGCTCATGGTGAGCGGGGCATCAAGAATCGATGGCACCCTGAACGTGGGTGCAGGCGCTTCCGCATTGTTGAACGGCGGGCTGACAGGAGCGGGTTCGCTATTAATTGCTGAGGGTAATGTCAATCTGGGTAGCGCATCTAGCATCGCCAACCTCGGCATGACTGGCGGCGTACTTTCGAGTGCTGCCAACTTCGCAGTAACGAATAGCCTCCAGCAAACTGGCGGCGCACTGCAATTCGCAGGTGCCAAAGTCGATTTACATCAGTCTACCGGTGATTTACTAATCAATAATTTGACCGCAAACACCGCCAATCTTGTTGCAACAAATGGCGCAATTGCACAAACCGGTGGCGCGCTTACTCTCGGTGGGTTAACAACCCAATCGACGGCAGGAACCCGCTTGGATGGCGCCGCCAATCAGATCACAAGTCTTTTGGCCACCAACACAGGCACCAGTGACATCGCGGTAACAAGCTTGAGCGCACTGGCATTAACTTCGGTATCCAATACAGGTGGCGCAGTCTCCTTGTCCGCTGGCGGTGCAATTACCCAAACTGGCGCAATTAGCGGTACGGCGCTGACTACCTCAAGTATCGGTGGTACGACGTTAAATGGCGCAAATCGCGTCAGCAGCTTCAGCGCGCTCAACACCGGTAGCGGCGATATCAGCCTAGTTAATACGACACGGCCAGATGCATTCACATTGCTTGCAGTGACAAATACCGTAGGTAGTATCGCCATCGATAACACTGGCGCGATTATCACCAGCGGCACGCTCAATGCCGCTGGCGGCACGCTGCAATTGACAGCGCATAGCCCGATCACGGTCAACTCCGGATTAGCCGCACGTGACGGCATCACGCTGAACGCGTTACCGTCGTCACTCGGTATCGATACCGTCGCGATTAACGGAACACTCACATCGACGGCTGGCAATATTCTGATCTCGTCGGGTACGAGTACTACTGTCGGCAGCAATGCGACGTTGCAGGTGACGCCGGGCGCAGTTATCGCATTGACCGCGCTTGAAGGCGAAGTTGATATCATCAAGGGGGCGACCTTCGTCGGTGCGCAGCCAACGATTTCGCAGAGCGTGGTTGCACTGGTCGTTCCTCAGCCGCCACTGGTGGCCCAACCGTTTATTCCAGTTGAGCCAATAACACCTTCCCAGCCGCCGCAAAATGTCGCCTTTAATATTATCGACAATTTGCAGAAAACTACCTCGCAATTCGACATCTCATCGCCTCGACCTACCTTCCTGGCATCACTAGCCGCCAGCAGTGATGCAGAAAATGGTGAAAGCAGCTCCGGCTCGGGCTCGAAAAAACTGGATGGCGCCGAGAGCGGCGACGGATCGAAATCAAAATCCAGCAAGCCTGCGAAATCACTGCCAGTTTGTAATTAATGCGGAGCTTCTCGATGAAAAACTTCCTGATCTTCGCGGCTACTCTGCTAGCGCTAATACAACATGCCGAGGCACAAGTTGTGGCGTCAGTTGCCAACTTATCTGGCGTACTCACTGTTCGCCACGCCAATGGCAGTACCAAACTACTGGCTGTCAAATCGCCGGTCGAGCAAGGTGACACGCTCATCACCGAAGCCAATACCTACGCGCGACTGAAGTTTGCCGATGCGTCGGAAATCGTCTTGCGTCCCGCCTCGGAAGTACGGGTCGATAAATTCAGTTTCGATCAAAACAAGCCCGAAGGAGATAGCCTGATCATCAACATGATTAAGGGGGGTATGCGTTCTGTCTCTGGTTTGATCGGCAAACGCAATCGCGAGGTGGTGCAATACGTGACACCGACGGCGACTATTGGCATTCGCGGCACGATCTGGGATGCCTACCAAGTCGTGGCGGGGAGCAGTGGTGACGCACCCGGTACCGAGGGCAACGGCAAGCAGATCGATCCGGGGCTATACGTATCGGTCGTGGACGGCAAAATCGCAATGAGTAACGCAGGTGGTTCGGCGGATTTCACTGCGGGCCAATTCGGCTTTGTAAAAAGTGCGACGACGACGCCGGTCATTCTTTCCGCAAATCCCGGCATACCGTTTGCACCGCCTCCTGCTTTTCGATCTGCTACTACAGCAACCTCCTCTAGCGGTGGCGACAAAGGTGCAGCCAGCTCTGACTGTGCGGTGCGATAGCGCATCCTGTCGACGCAGGAAGCACCGGTGGTAAGCGCATTTCATGCATAAAAAATAATCGCCTTCGAAAGTCACGGCACTTTTTTCCTACGAAGACCACTCCATGAAACTACATGTCGCCAGGATGGACATCGAAGGGGGCCTCATTGCGACCTTCTTTGCCTTGCCCATCGAGCTGATTTATGGCCGCATCGCGGTTTCGCCGCTCGGTCCGCAGCACTTTTCCAGCGGCATTCAGTCGGCGTTGTGGACATGTGTCATGACCGGTTTTCTAGCGACGATTTTTCGCGGCGCTCCAGGCGTCATCAACGGATCGAGCGCGAAGATTGCGCTGATTCTCGCAGCACTGACCGCAACCCTGATGAAGAATCCACTCATCGTTGCCGCGCCCAATCCAACCGAGATTATTTTCGCCCTGCTGTTCATGTGCACGATGATGGCAGGCATGTCGCAATGTATTTTTTCATTGATCAAGATCGGTCGCAGCTTTAAATTCATTCCCTATCCCGTCATTGCCGGCACCATGGTCGGCAGCGCGATTTCGATGGCACAGACGGCGCTGATACCGACGTTCGGCATGACGCATTCGAGCAAGATGCAAAATTTGATCAGCAGCTGGCATCCACTGAGCGTGGTTGTGGCGGGCGTTACCTTGCTGCTGTGTCTGAAACCACTGAAAATTTTTGGCAAGTTGCCATTCATGTTGGTGGCACTAACTGGCGGGACACTGGTGCACTACAGCCTGTCTTTTTTTATTGGCGATAGATATCTCGGCACGACCTGGTCTGGCCTCAGCGGCTTGCTGCCACCATTTTCGTTCTGGCGTTTTGCGCTAGACGATCACGTAAAATTACTGGTCAGCTGGATTCCGGCGATCCTGCCGTATTCGGTGGCGATCGCAGCGGTGGCTTCCATGGAATCGATGTTGTGTCTGCCCACAGTAGAGGCTTCCGGTGCCGGCAAGGTGAATGCGGAAAAAGAGTTGTGGTCGCAGGGATTGAGCAACGTCGTGGTCGGATTCTTCGGCGGCTTTCCAAGTGAAGGCGTACGCAGCCGCAGTGGTGCCAATGTCGCTGCTGGTGCCACCTCGCACATGAGCGGTATTGCCTATTCAATCGCGCTGGCGGCGTTAATCATTTTTGGCAGTGAATTAATTGGGAGAGTGCCGGAAGCAGCCACTGCCGGATTGATTTTTTATATGTGCTACGCATTGATTGACGATGGCACCCGGCGTCTGCTGTCACAGGTGTTTCTGAAAAAAGGCAGCATTCCGCGCTCGCAGTACAAGATGCTTTGGGCGAACGCGATCGTACTGCTAGTCGTGGCAGCGGTAGCGGTATTTGCGGGCATGTTGTGGGCAACCGCAGTGGGCGTAGTGGCAGCGATGATCCTGTTTATTCTGACCAGTATGAAGCCGGTGATTCGCAAGGTCATGAGTGCGAATTCGCGCCGTTCACTGAAAGTACGAAATCCGGCCGCTACCGCCTTGCTCGAACAAGAGGGCGGGCAAGTGCGCATCATCGAGCTCGATGGGATTTTATTTTTCGGTACGGCCGATGATCTTGCGACTGAAATCGGTAAGGCATCTTTCGACGGGACGGTGGTGATTCTCGATGTCAGCAAGGTCAAGGAAATTGATGCGACGGCGACACGCACGTTGTATCAGCTTGCGCGCAGCATGCACAAGCAAAAACAGGAGCTGATGATTTGTGGTGCGAGTCAGAGCATTGAAGCGGATCTTTCCGCGGCTGGGTTAAAGGATGTGCTCGGACCGCATTGCTGGTATTCCGATGTTGATCACGCGTTGGAATATGCTGAAGATGCGTTGCTGGCGGCGTCTGGCTTTGAGCAGTCGAATAGCACCTTGCTGCTGGCCGATACGATGTTGGCGGCAGGTTTGTCACAGGAGGAATCTGACGTACTCGAAAAGTATTTGACACGTCTGGAACTCTCTGCCGATACGCTGCTATTTGGACAAGGCGATCGCGGCAACAGTTTGTTCGTTGCGGCTAGCGGTGTGATCGATATCCGCTTGCCTCTGCGCAGCGGCAAGTCCAAGCGCGTCGCCAGTTTTGCGCCGGGAGTGATCGTCGGTGAAATGGCGTTCATTGAAGATATGCCGCGTTCGGCGGAGGGTCATGTAAAAGGACCGAGCGTGCTGTGGGAATTGACGCGTCAGAGCTTTGATGAAATGACCCTTCAGTATCCAATCATCAGCCACAAGGTAATGATGAATTTGAGCCGCGGTCTGTCCGAACGGCTGCGGCGCACCACGGAAAATCTGCGTGCTGCGAGCGCCAACAGCGACTTCAATGCGATCTCCGGCGCGCTGTTGCCGGGTCAGACCGAACGCAGACGCCATGTGCGCTAACGCAGCGCACCATCACGCCGGAGAAAGTCCTTGAAAAAAAATCGTCTTCGCTACGCGATTGGTTTGATCGTGCTCGGGTTGATCCTGGCACAGGCCACCGGCTGGTTGTCGGTTGGTTTCGTCGATTCGATCGATCGCCTTATCTACGATGCACGGTTGCGCCTGACGATGCCGGGTACCGTTGATCAGCGCCTCGTGATTGTCGATATCGATGAAAAAAGTCTCGCGGAAGTCGGTCGCTGGCCGTGGCGGCGTGACCGCATGGCGCAATTGGTAGACCAACTGTTCAACACGTATCAAGTGCGGCAGCTCGGCTTCGATATCGTGATGGCTGAGCGTGACGATAGTTCTGGTCTGCGCTCACTCGATGCCTTGGCCAAAAACGAACTTCAGAACGATACTTCGTATCAGCAGGCGTTGCAGCGCTTGCGTCCGCAGCTCGATTACGACAACGTGTTTGCCAATGCATTGAAAAACCGTCCGGTGATTCTGGGCTATTACCTGTCCAACGAAGGTATTACCAGCGGTGCATTGCCGTTGCCAGCGCTGGCGGTAAAAAAGATGCAGGGACACGATGCGGCGATTACGCATTGGCGCGATCACGGCGGTAATTTGGAACTATTTCAGCAAGCTGCAGCCGGCGCAGGGCACTTCAATCCGATCATCGATCCAGATGCCAGCGTTCGCCGTGTGCCGCTGCTGGCTTTCCATCAAGGTCAATATTACGAATCGTTTTCGCTGGCGATGGCGCGCACCTACTTGCATAACGCGGCGATTGCGCCAACCTTCGACGGCGGCGCGCTGGAATCGCTGCGGCTGACCGATGGCCGCGCTTTGCTGGCGACGATTCCGGTGGATGAAAACGCCGCCGCCTGGGTGCCCTATCGCGGACCGGAACGGAGCTATCGCTACGTGTCTGCTACCGACGTGCTGTCCAAACGCGTGCCACTCGAGCAGTTACGCGGCAAGATCATTATTCTCGGTACCAGTGCACCGGGCCTGCGCGATTTGCGCAACACGCCTGTTGGCGAGGTGTATCCCGGCATGGAGGTGCATGCCAATCTGATTAGCGGCATCCTCGACCACGGTATCAAAGAGCACCCGTCGACCATTGACGGATTCGAGTTTCTGGTCTTGCTGGTGATCGGTGTGGTAATGATATTTTTCTTTCCGTGGCAGTCACCGGTCGCGGTCAGCATCGCCGTTCTGGCGACACTTGCAGCTTTGACCGCCGGCGACTTTGCGCTCTGGAATTACGCGAACTGGATCATGCCGCTGGCGGCAGCGCTGTTGTTGGTTGCGGCGCTGTATGTCTGGAACATGGCCTATGGTTATTTCACTGAAGCGCGTGCCAAGCTGCAGATAACGCGGCGCTTCGGGCAATACGTGCCACCGGAACTAGTCAGCAAAATGCTGCAGGATCCGGGTCGCTACAGCATGGATAGTCGCCGGGCCGACTTGACGGTTTTGTTCTCTGATGTGCGCAGTTTTACCAGCATCTGCGAGGGGCTGGAACCGGAAGAACTCGCTGAGTTGATGAACGCCTATCTGACTGCCATGACCGAAGTCATTCGCCGTCATGGCGGCACGCTGGATAAGTACATCGGTGACGCGATCGTTGCATTCTGGGGTGCGCCGGTGGACGATCCCGACCATGCGCGCCATGCCGTGCTGGCCGCTCTTGACATGCAGATTGAATTGAAGCGACTCAACGATACCTTTGTCGCCAAAGGTTGGCCGCCGCTGCAGGTTGGTATCGGCATCAATACCGGCGCCATGACGGTCGGCGATATGGGCTCACGCATTCGTCTCGCGTACACGGTGATGGGTGATGCGGTTAATCTGGGGGCGCGGCTGGAAGGTAAAACAAAAGACTACGGCGTTGACATCATGGTCGGTGAAGCGACACGCGAAAGAACGCCGGAGATTGCGTATCGCGAACTGGATCGGGTACAAGTGAAAGGCAAAGAACTGGCGGTGACGATATATCAGCCGCTGGGGAATGAAGCCGACTTATCGGACGCGCAAGCGAGCACGCTTTCCGCCTGGCAGTCGATGTTGCAGCGCTATCGTGCGCAAGACTGGTCGCAAGCGGAAACTGCGTTGCATGCAATATTTGTTGCCGAGCCGCACGCGGTGCTGTATCAACTGTACTTGCAGCGAATCGCCGCATGGCGCCTGGTACCACCGGGACCAGAATGGACTGGCGTAACCCGGTTCGATACCAAATAACGTAAAGGCCAGGTCGATGAAATTAAGGGTACTCGGTTGCAGCGGCAGCATCGGCGGACGCCAGCAGCGCACCACGTCGTTTTTGGTCGATGACGATATTCTGATCGATGCCGGGACTGGCGCCGGTGATCTGGAGATTGCTGAGCTGGCGAAGATTGATCATGTTTTCTTAACGCATTCACATCTGGATCATATCGTTTGCCTGCCGTTCATACTCGATACGGTAGGAGAGTTACGCGACAAGCCGTTGAGGGTGTACGCCACCGCCGAAACGCGGCGCATTATCGAGGCGCATATCTTCAACTGGGTGATCTGGCCGGATTTTGCGACGATTCCGTCAGTCGATGCACCGTTCCTGCAATTTCAAACCATTGCTCTTGGCGAGACCATTGAACTTGCAGGTCGGCGCATCACGGTGCTGCCGGCAGAACATACTGTTCCTGCCGTCGGCTACCAGCTTGACAGCGGCACGGGTAGCCTGGTTTTCACCGGTGATACCACCAGCAACGATGCATTATGGGATGTCGTCAACCGCATCGCAAATTTGCGGTATCTGATCATTGAAACGGCGTTTGCCAACAAAGATGCGCTGCTTGCGCAGCTATCGAGGCATCTGTGCCCAGAGACGCTCGCGCTTGAACTGCGGAAGCTCGAACGCGATGCGGAAGTTTTCGTTACGCATTTAAAGCCAGCGCAAGCCGCCGAGACAACGCAAGAAATCGCACAATGTAGAAGTCGGTTTTCATTACAGATACTGCAGCACGACCGATTGTTCGAGTTTTAGTCGTGGTCTACAGGTCGCGCATCTGGAGTATCGATTTTGGTCTTCGTTTAATCAGTTAGCCATCCATGCCGCTTAAATTGCAAATCGCAAAACTCATCGGCGTAGTCATTGTTGCACTGGCGGCAAGCAGTTGCACACCCGACGGAAGCGCACCAGAGTCGGCACTGCGCACACCGCAAAAAACTACCATCACTGCGCTGGTGTGGGCACCTGACTGGCCAGATGAAATGCACCATATTGCCAAGGAGTTCATGCGGCTTCATCCGGATATTCAGGTGACGGTTCAGTTCATGATCGGTAATTCAGTAGAAGAAAATCTGGAGCCCAAAGTTGCCTCTAATAGTCTGCCTGATCTGATCTCGGTCAATCCGAATGCCTACGCTGCCGGTCTGGCCGATCAGGGCATTTTGGCCGATCTGAGCGATACCGACGCATGGCGCGACATGGTCGATACGTTAAAGAGCGACTGGACTAGCAGCAGCAATCGGCACTTCGGTATCTCTGGCGGCGTGGCGGCAACCCTGATCTATTACAACAAGGAAGCTTTCACGCGTGCAGGTATTCGTAGCGTGCCGCACAACTTCGACGAGTTTTTACGTGTTTGCGCGCAACTCAAGAAGGCAGGCATCGTACCCATTATGTGGAATGGGGGTTTTCCAAACATGCTGGGAAACGGGCCATTCAGCGCCGGTTTCGCCAACAATATCGTGGCGCACCAAGCCGACTGGAAGAAAAAAATAGCAGCCGGTACGTTGCGGCTGGATACGCCAGAAGGCGCAAACATTTTTGCAAAAATTCGCCTGATTCCCGAGCGCGGTTATGTGCAAAAAAATTATATGGCGACTAACTACGATGAGGGCATCAAGCTTTTCACCGAGGGCAAGACGGCAATGGCCTTTCACGGCACCTGGGCATCCGGTCGTCTGATGCATGGCGAGGGTTTCACCACCGGTATTTTCATACCGCCCTGGAATGCGGCAGGTGTAAAGCCAGTACCGGTGATCGGCAGCGAAACCGGTTTTGCAATTACCGAATCACCTAACAAAAAAACGGCGCTGTTATTTCTGAAATTTTTAACCGGTGCCGGATTTTCCATCGCACAGAACAAGCGGCAAAATATTCCGCCGACACAATCACCCGACGTTAGCATGGTCAGTAATGTCGAGATCACGAATTACGTCAAGGACATCAACCGATATACGGTGACCGCCAGCCCATATTATTCATTTTTACCTGCCACAACGATCGATTTGACCCATACACTGATGCAAGACGTTTTATTGGGCAAGATCACGCCGAAGCAAGCGGCATACGATCTGGACATCTCGATCAGAAGCGCAGCGTCGAACGATAATAAATAACAAGGGGATTGCCGTCCTCCCAGCGCGTGTGCGCCGGTTGGCGCCACCAACAACTATGCATCATCTGCTTGATTACTGTTCCATGCGTCTATTGCGAAATTTTAATATTCGCAAACGACTGATGGTCTCTTTTCTGGCACTGGCGCTGCTACCCTTACTCATCTCGGGCGTGATTTCATTTGTTGAATCTCGTCAGGCAATCGAAAAAAATACGCGTATTTTTTCAACGGAAATTGTCAAGCAGGTAGCGAAAAATATCGCACTGCAGATGGCAAAAATCGACGCAGACAGCGAAGCACTCGTCTTGTCCGATCGCGTGCAGTCGACCTTGGCCCATTACCACGGCGACAATGCTACCGAAAAAACGCAGGCGCGCGCGACTCTCACCAATGTCTTGCTAGGTGCCTATGGCTCGTTTAATTATTACAACCAGAAATATTTTCTCGATGCTAATCGTCACATCATTGATGCGCAGGTGTTTCCACAATTGAGCGAAGAAGTCGAACTGCTCGTCAGCAAGGCACCCCGCTTGAAAGGTCGCCCTTACTGGAGCATGCTCGATATCGGTAACGGTCAGAAAAGTATTGTCGTTGTACGAGATATTTATCTGAAAACCAACGCAAAGCTGGTCGGAAGTCTGTTTTTAGGAATTCATAAAAACTATTTTTCCGATATTTTCGATAATGTCGATCTTGGTCCTGGCAGCGAAATTCATATCGTCGACGAGTCATCCGGCGCTGTTCTAGTCGACATGCAATCAATCTCGCGCGCGCCACATTCCGGCATGATTGATCCAAACTTGCTGGCCGAAATCGGCAAAACCGATCTCGACAAAGATCAGGTCGGCTTCACGTCCTACTCTATATCGGCAGATCGCAATTCTGCGAACAAAGGCACCAGCAGTATCGCCACCTTTGTTCGTATTCCGCGTACCAGCTGGCTTGTCGTCAGTACGATTCCGTATATGAATTTGTTGATCGAGGTACGGTCAGTACGCAACAAAATCATGCTGACCGGCGGCGTATGCCTAACGGTTGCTATTTTGCTGGCGTATCTGATTTCACGCAGTATTGCGACGCCGATGGAACACCTGATCGGTAGCATGAAGCAGGCTGAAATGGGCAATTACGCCATTACGCTTACGCCCGAAGGAAATGACGAGCTGACAGTGCTTGCACAGCAATTCAACCTGATGGCACACAAAATTTCAGACGAGCATAATTTGCTGGAGGATCGTGTGTTGCAACGAACGCAAGATCTGGAGCAAGCCAATCAGCTGCTGGCCGCATTAAGTCTTACCGATAGCATGACCGGTATTGCAAACCGGCGCAGTTTCGACAGCATGTTAAGTGCCGAGTTAAGTCGGGCAGCGCGCACCCGGAAATCGATTGCACTGATGATGTTCGATGTCGACTACTTCAAGAGTTATAACGACTTTTATGGACACCCCGAAGGCGATATCTGTCTGCGCAGGGTCGCTGGATTGTTACAGTCCCATGCCCGACGCGCCAGTGATCTGGTGGCGCGGTACGGCGGCGAAGAATTCGTCATGCTGGTTGTCGATATCGATGCCGACAATGCAATGGTAATGGCAGAAAATATCCGCGCATCATTGGAAGCACTCGCACTCCCGCATCCGAAAAGCTTGATCTCCACCGGATGCGTCACTACCAGTATCGGTGTCGCAGTGTTGGTCCCGGACGAACTGCAGACACCGGAACTGGTTGTACGTTTGGCAGACAAGGCCATGTATCGCGCCAAGGAGCAAGGGCGTAATCGCGTCGTGCTGGCTGGCGATGATCGCATTGACGCAAGTGGATATGCGCGCAAATCCGTGGTGTACTTCAATCGTGAGTAAAGTGATTAATGCGCGACGAAAAAACGCTTACGCCTTATGAATCGACCGACGTCGTATGTTGCATTGATTACCGGTTTGTTCGTTGCTACGCAGATCTGGTAGCAAATTTTCGCGTGTGGGCCGGGGAAGTGACCCTGCGACTTTGCGTGTTGGCGGAGGCGGTGAGATTCGAACTCACGAACGGATCACTCCGTCGCCAGTTTTCAAGACTGGTGCCTTCAACCGCTCGGCCACACCTCCGCTGACA
>JAYTZV010000190.1:0-1422 GCA_043741695.1 Burkholderiales bacterium | reverse complement strand
GATCGAGCAGCCCCGTCGCCCAAGGGTTGGCCAGAAATTTTTCTGCCGTTAAATCAGGGCGACCGAGATAGCCGACAGCAACGCCCGGTCCGGTAATGCACAGCTCACCAAGTTCGCCACGCTCAAGTAATGTCAGAGGATGCGTCGGCTCAGGATCGAGAATCATCAAGCCGTAATTCGGTAGTGGCCGACCGATCGTCACCGCTTCACCGGCATGCAGCAGGGCCAGACTGGCCGATACCGTCGCTTCGGTCGGACCATAGGTATTGAACACTTGCCGACCCGGCACCGCCCAACGGGCGACCAACGATGGCGGACACATCTCACCACCGAGATTGATGATGCGTAGCGACGGCACGTCTTGCGCAAAAAGGGCGAGCAGCGTCGGCACTGCATGCAGCACGGTGATGCGATGCGCGACCAGTTCGCGCGGCAAGGCTTCGGGATCGGTCGCAACTTCTTTCGGTGCCAGCCACAAGGTCGCGCCGACCAGATAGCTGATCCAGATTTCTTCGAACGACATATCGAAAGCGACAGAAAATCCCTGATACACACGGTCTTGCGCAGTCACCCCGAGTACCGCATTTTCGCTGCGTAAAAAATGGCAGATCGCGCCCTGGTTGATTTCGATGCCCTTCGGTTTGCCGGTCGAGCCCGAGGTGTAAATCACATACGCTGAATCGCTCGCTTGCACCGCACCGCGACGTGCGGTGGCGGTCGATGCTTGCAGGGTGTCGAACGGCCAGACGGTCGCAGCAAATCCGCTCAGTTGCGCTGTTTGTAACGTGCCAGCAATCAGACCGGCGGCGCGGGCGTCGTCAATGCATATGGCGATGCGCTCGACCGGCGTGTCTGCGTCAAATGGCAGCCAGCCCGCACCGGTCTTAGCGATGCCGAGTTGTGCTACCAGCAGATCGATGCCGCGTGGCAGCCACAGGCCGACCAGTTGACCTGGCCTGACACCCGCTGCGATCAGTGCAGACGCGATTCGGTCGGCCGCGCGATCAAGTTCGGCGTAAGTCAGCTGGCGTTGTTCGAAGATCACTGCAATCTGATCAGGCGTGCGGGCTGCGCTGTCTTCAAAAAGCGAAGCGAGGCATTCATTGCGAATCAATTCGGGATGGCTGGGGCCGTGCAGGATCAACGACGACTGGTGGGTGGAATTCATTAAGCGCGCAAAAAGAAAATGAGAAGAAACAAACGAATTGCGCGCGATGCTAAACCCAACTGCGCGGCGCGGGTTGGAAATTATGGGATTTTTTTGCGGTTTTGTTGTGCACGTTGCCCACTTGGCATCGTATGACGACGTAGCCTGTGCAAACATTTACTGAAAGGCGTGAAACCGTCTTGGATTCAACCGGGCGTTAATTTGCGTCGACACGCAGGTGCTTTATGCGCAGTATCCCGCCTCGCACGGCGACG
>JAYTZV010000189.1:0-4427 GCA_043741695.1 Burkholderiales bacterium | reverse complement strand
TCGATTCCGGCCGCCGCGGCTTGCTCGTCGCCACATGTGCGGCAGGTGGCGTAGCTGGATTGGCAACCGCAGGAGCGCTGGTATCGACGTTTCAGCCGTCTGAGCGAGCAAAAGCCGCTGGCGCACCGGTCGAGGTCGATATCTCCGCACTCGCGCTAGGTGAAATGAAAACCGTCGAATGGCGCGGCAAGCCGGTCTGGATTTTGAAGCGCACACCAGCGATGGTTGATGCGATCAAATCCAAAAAAATCGATGGCGAACTGGCCGACCCGAATTCTCAACGCAACAAAGATGATTTGACGCCGGCTTACGTGCGCAATGAGTTCCGATCGATCAAACCTGAAATTCTCGTCGCAGTCGGTATTTGCTCGCATCTCGGTTGCTCACCGGGTACCAAATTCCAGCCCGGCCCACAGCCATCGCTGCCGGATGACTGGGAAGGCGGTTTCCTGTGCCCATGCCACGGCTCGACCTTTGACCTCGCGGGACGGGTCTACAAAAATAAACCAGCACCTGACAATCTTCAGGTGCCGCGTCACATGTTCGTTACCGACAACAAGCTGGTCATTGGCAAAGACGAGAAAGGCGAGGCGTAATCATGGCATTCGTTGAAAAAAAGCTGCCGGCCAATGCACCTGCGGGAGAGAAAGCCCTGGCCTGGGTTGACTCCCGCTTTCCATTGTCCAAACTGTGGAATGACCAATGGGGTCAGTACTACGCGCCAAAAAACTTTAACTGGTTCTATATCTTCGGCTCGCTGGCGATGCTAGTGCTGGTGATCCAGATCGTCACCGGGATTTTCCTGGTCATGCACTACAAGCCGGACGCGAATCTGGCGTTTGCATCGGTCGAATACATCATGCGTGATGTGCCATGGGGCTGGTTGGTGCGCTACATGCACTCGACTGGCGCATCGGCATTTTTTATCATTGTTTATTTACACATGACCCGCGCGCTGATGTACGGCTCATACCGCAAGCCGCGTGAATTGATCTGGCTGTTCGGCGTCGCGATTTTCTTGTGCCTGATGGGCGAAGCATTTTTCGGCTACCTGCTGCCATGGGGTCAGATGTCGTATTGGGGCGCGCAGGTGATCGTCAATCTGTTCGGCGCTATTCCTTTCATCGGTCCAGATTTGTCGCTGTGGATTCGTGGTGACTATGTGGTGTCTGATGCCACGTTGAATCGTTTCTTCGCATTCCATGTGATCGCAATTCCGCTGGTCTTGCTCGGCCTTGTTGTCGCGCATTTGATCGCATTGCATGAAGTGGGCTCGAACAATCCAGACGGTATCGAAGTCAAGGACAACATCGGACCCGATGGGCACCCCGTCGACTCCATCCCATCTCACCCGTACTATTCGGTGCATGATTTGTTTGGTGTGGTGATCTTCCTGACGATTTTCAGTACGATTATTTTCTTCGCGCCAGAGATGGGTGGTTACTTCCTCGAGTACAACAACTTCATCCCTGCCGATTCGCTGAAGACGCCTCCGCACATCGCACCGGTCTGGTACTTCACGCCGTTCTACTCGATTTTGCGCGCTACTACTTCGCAATTCATGTATGCGCTGATGGCCGCAGTGGCTGGTTATGTTGCATTGCTTTTACTGAAATCGCGCCTGTCGGCGATGGTGAAAGCCGGCGCCGCAGCCTTTGGTTTGGTAGCGATTGCCAGCATGTTTATTCTCGATGCAAAATTTTTCGGCGTGGTTTTGATGGGTGTTTCGGTGTTGATTCTGGCGGCAATGCCATGGCTCGACCATTCCGAAGTCCGGTCGATTCGCTATCGCCCTACCTGGCATAAATATGTGTACATCGTTTTTGGCATTACCTTCGTGGTGCTCGGTTACCTCGGCGTCTTGCCGCCAACTGATGGCCGCACGCTGGTCGCGCAGATCGGTACTTTCCTGTACTTCGGCTTCTTCGCGCTGATGCCATGGTGGAGTGCTGCTGGCACCTTCAAACCGCTACCGAAGCGTGTCACGTTTCATCCGCACTAAGCCGCAAAGGGATCAAGAATGAAACTGTTGAAGAAAATGATTGCTGCGCTGGTTTTGGTGCCGGCATTCGCGATGGCAAATGAGGGTGGTGTTCTGCTTGACCATGCACCAGACCGCAGTACCAATCTAAGTTCCTTGCAAAACGGTGCGAAGCTGTTCGTCAATTACTGTTTGAACTGCCATGCAGCGGCATCGATGCGCTACAACCGCATGCGTGACTTGGGCCTGACCGAAGAGCAAATTAAGTCCAACCTGCTGTTTGCATCAGAAAAGACGGGGGACCTGATGAAGGTCTCGATGACGCCCAAGGACGCCAAGGAGTGGCTAGGTGTTTCGCCACCCGATCTATCGGTCATCGCACGTGCGAAGTCGTCTGAAGCTGGCTCCGGGTCAGACTACCTCTATACCTATCTGCGTACCTACTACAAAGACGACGGCCGACCAACTGGCTGGAACAACCTTGCCTATAAAAATACTGCGATGCCGCATGTTTTGTGGGAGCTGCAGGGTATTCGCACCGCCAAGTATGCCGAGGTAAAAAACCCGCACGAAGAAGGCAAGATGGAGCATCAGTTTGTCGGCTTCGAGCAAGTCAAGCCTGGCAAACTGACACCACTAGAATACGACGAAGCAATCGGCGATCTGGTTGGCTATCTGAACTGGATGAGCGAGCCTGCGCAAAATCAGCGCCATCGCCTTGGCGTGATCGTCTTGATTTTCCTCAGCTTGTTCCTCGTCATTGTGTGGCGATTGAATGCCGCGTTCTGGAAAGAAGTCAAGTAAGCTAATTTGTCCGATCAGCGTAATCTGATTGGGCGTGTTGAATCGGGGTGAGCCGTCGATCGTCTCACCCTTTTGTTTCTAAGGAACACCGTCATGATGGTTCTCTACTCGGGCACAACTTGCCCGTTCTCGCAACGCTGCCGCCTGGTTCTGTTTGAAAAAGGCATGGACTTCGAAGTGCGCGACGTTGACCTGTTTAACAAGCCGGAAGACATCTCGACCATGAATCCGTACGGGCAAGTGCCGATTCTGGTTGAGCGCGATTTGATTTTGTACGAATCAAACATCATCAACGAATACATCGACGAACGTTTTCCACACCCGCAATTGATGCCTGCTGATCCGTTGATGCGCGCGCGTGCGCGTTTGATGCTGTTCAATTTCGAAAAAGAATTGTTCGTACACGTGCACGTACTCGAGAATGACAAGGGTAGAGCGTCCGAGAAAATTCATGAAAAAGCGCGCAACGAAATTCGCGATCGCCTGACAACGCTTGCGCCATTGTTTTTGAAAAATAAATACATGTTGGGTGATGAGTTTTCGATGCTTGACGTGGCAATCGCACCATTGCTGTGGCGTCTCGATCACTACGGTATCGAACTGTCAAAAACAGCGGCACCGCTGATGAAATATGCCGAGCGAATTTTTTCGCGTCCAGCATATATCGAGGCGCTGACACCGTCAGAAAAAGTGATGCGTCGGTAAATGTAGAGTAGGGCAGCGTGTGCTGCATCACTGATGCGGCGCACGTGAAATACGTGACAAAAATTTACCAAGTGCACCAAACGGACAGTGCTCAAACACTACCCGCAACTGTTTTCTCCGCTGCTGTCTTTGATTTAATCCATTCAAACTGCCATGTCCGAATCGTCCACCAAACCTTATCTGCTGCGTGCCATCTACGAGTGGTGTACCGATAACGGTTTCACGCCATACCTGGCGGTGTTGGTCGATGCGCAAACGCGTGTGCCGATGCAGTTCGTCAAAAACGGCGAGATCGTGTTGAACATTAGCTTCGATGCAACCAGTGCGCTCAAAATGGATAACGACCGCGTGCACTTCAGTGCGCGATTCGGCGGCGTCTCTCGCGAAATTTCGGTACCGGTAGAAAATGTCATCGCGATCTACGCCCGCGAAAATGGGCAAGGCATGGCATTTGAAGTGTCGCATTCACCTGCCCGCGATGCAGGCAATGTTGACGACGCCGGCAACGCACCGGTAACCGAAAAAAGCATTGCTCCGGTCGCAGCGCCGGGGCTGAGTTCGGTGCCGACGGTGCCAGCGGATCAAGAGAAAAACAACGCGCCTGAGGATAATCCCGAGCCGCCAAAAAAGGGCGGTCGTCCGACGCTCACGCGGATTAAATAAACGTAATCAGCTTACGTCGTTGATGCGTCGATACCGTTCTGCTTATGCGGACAACAGATGGTGCTGACACATCAACCGCAGGTACCGAACTAACGAACAAATAAAAAAGGTTGGCAACCGCAAAGTTGCGAACCTTTTTTATCCGGGCTTGTGTAGGCCCGTCGTGTATTCAAATCTGGTGCCCCTTACCCGACTCGAACAGGTCACCTACTGATTACAAATCAGTTGCTCTACCAGATGAGCTAAAGGGGCGAGCCCGTATTCTAAGGGAATT
>JAYTZV010000188.1:0-4428 GCA_043741695.1 Burkholderiales bacterium | reverse complement strand
CAGCGCTGGCACGGCAAATTCAGCAAGCGGCGCAGGTATCCGGCGAGGCGACGACCGCGCATGAACCACCACCGCATTATTAAATTGCACCACCGTTTTATCCACGCATTCTTTTATTTATGCATTTTTTATCTACGCATTTTTTATTTATTCAATGACGTCGACCGCTACCTACCGGCTTCTACACGACCGGCTCAATCGTGAAACTGCCCGCCTGCATTGGCATGAATTGCTGCCGCATTTTGCGTCGGGTAATGTCGTAACAGTCGACGGTAGTCTCGATCTGATCGATGTCGCAGTGCGGATGTCGCTGGATGAAGCCGAGCAGATTAAACAATGGATGGAGAAGGGCTTGTTCGGACGCGTCAGCGATACGCAAGCATCCGCCTGGCTGAACGACGATCCGGCGCTGTGGACCGTCATTGTCAAGCCTTGGATTCTGGTGCAAGCTGCCAAGGCAGCATGATGATCAAAACTTATTCTGTTGCGCGCTGGTCATCGCTTGCAGCGACGTTGGTCGCAGCAGTGGTGCTGTCTAGTTGCATCGGACTGTTCGGTCCGCGTACGGTCGAGATTCCATTGCAGCGTTTGCAAGCCAGTCTTGATAAAAAATTTCCGCTGATGCAGCGACCGCTGGCGCTGATCGAGATTCGGCTCAGTAATCCAACGCTGACGCTGCAGCCGGATATAAATCGCATGAGTGTGACGATGGATGCGTCGGTAGCCCCCGTGTTTACCAATCGCGTATGGCGCGGTACCTTTACGTTGTCGGGCTTGCTGCAACTGGATTCGGCAAGGCGCGCCGTGATGCTGGCACAGCCGCGCATTGACCAGATTGCGCTTGATGGTATTGATCCGGTGGTGTCGTCGCAGGTCGCGCGTGGTGCGGGAATACTTGCCGAGCAGCTTCTGCGCGATACGCCGCTCTACACCTTTGGGCCGGAAGATTTTCGCTACGGCGGAACTAACTTCCAGCCGACGAAAATCACGACGACATCAAGCGGGCTCGTGGTAACCTTCGATCCGACAAAATAGGCTGCGATAAATGGCTGACCGTATGCCGCACGCCGCATGTCTGCCAGGTAGTGCCGGCATTATCCGATCTGGGGTCGGACAACACGACGCCTTTATCGCGGTTTGCTATCATCATGACTTCTGCCTCGCTGTCTCCATGCTTTTTGCCCCGCTGCTTGCCGCACTTCTCGCCCTATTTCTCTCCCCACCTCTCACCCCACCGACCATTCCGAATGACCGATAGCCCAACTGCCGCGCGTGCACTGCACTTGCTCGAAACCGTATTCGGCTATGCCGCCTTTCGCGGACAGCAAGCGGAGATTGTCGAGCTCATTGCCGTTGGCGGTGATGCGCTGGTGTTGATGCCCACTGGTGGGGGAAAATCGTTGTGTTATCAAATTCCCGCCTTGTTACGCGACGGTGTCGGTGTCGTGATTTCACCGCTGATCGCACTAATGCAGGATCAGGTCGATGCACTGGCCGAGGTGGGTGTGCGGGCTGCGTTTTTAAATTCCACGCAGACGTTCGAAGAATCAAATCGCATTGAGCGACAAGTGCGTACCGGTGAACTCGATCTGGTCTACGTTGCACCCGAGCGGCTGATGACGCCGCGCTGTCTCGATTTGCTGGCAGCGTCGAAGATCGCCTTGTTTGCAATTGATGAAGCGCATTGCGTCTCGCAATGGGGTCACGATTTTCGGCCGGAATACATCAAGCTGTCGGTGCTGCACGAGCGCTTTCCAGCGGTGCCGCGTATCGCACTCACAGCCACGGCTGATCATCAAACCCGGACTGAAATTGCGCATCGTCTGCAGCTCGATGCGGCGAAAATGTTCATCTCGTCTTTTGATCGACCAAACATCCGCTATCAGATCGTCGAAAAAGCAAACGGCCGCAAGCAGCTGCTGGATTTTATCGAGGCCGAACATGCAGGCGACGCCGGCATCGTTTATTGCCTGTCGCGTAAAAAAGTCGAAGAGACTGCCGAGTTTTTGAACGCCAGTGGTATCACGGCGTTACCCTATCACGCGGGAATGGATTACGCGGCGCGCACAAAAAATCAGGCGCGTTTTCTGCGGGAAGACGGCATTGTGATGACCGCCACGATTGCGTTCGGCATGGGTATCGATAAACCCGATGTGCGCTTCGTTGCGCATCTCGATCTGCCAAAAAGTATCGAAGGCTATTACCAGGAAACCGGTCGCGCCGGTCGTGATGGGCTGCCTGCCAGTGCGTGGATGGCGTACGGCTTGCAAGACGTCGTGCAGCAGCGCCGCATGATCGACGAGTCCGATGCGGCGGAAACCTTCAAGCGCGTGCTCGGTGTGAAGCTCGATGCGATGCTCGGGCTGTGCGAAACCCTTGGATGCCGGCGCCGCCATCTGCTGGATTATTTCGGTCAGCAGGCCGATGCTTGCGGCAATTGCGATACCTGTTTGCAGCCGCCGGTGTCCTTCAATGCGACCGTGCCGGTACAAAAATTATTGTCGGCAATTTATCGCGTCGATCAGCGTTTTGGGGCTGGTCATGTACTCGATGTATTGCGCGGTATCGACTCCGAAAAAGTCAAACAATGGCGGCATGATCAGCTCTCGGTATTCGGCATCGGCAGCGCGGTCAGTGAAGCAGAGTGGCGGGCAATTTTGCGGCAGTCGATTGCGCTCGGATTAGTGGCGGTCGATTACGATTCGTACAATGCTTTGAAGTTGACCGATCTGGCCAAGCCAGTTTTACGCGGTGGTGAGCAGGTGCAGCTGCGCGCGTATCAAAAGCCGGTGAAGACAAAACGCGTGGCGGGCAAGCCGTCGAAAGGCTATGTCGAGACTGATCTGGCCGGGCACGACCAGATTATTTTCGACAAGCTGCGCTGGTGGCGCGTGGAGACCGCACGCAAGCACAATGTGCCCGCGTATGTAATTTTCCATGATGCGACGATGCGCGAGATTGCCAAGGCGCGGCCGGCATCGCTGGACGATTTGCGCGGTGTCAGCGGTGTCGGTGAAAAAAAGCTGGAGACGTATGGTGACGAGATCGTGCGCTTGATTGCGGAGCTGGACGCCTGACATTGCAGGCACTCACGCTTGGTGTAATGGGCCTACCCACCGCACTACGTGGCACCGTAACACGATGCCATGCCTGCGTGAGTTCGATCTCACTCCGAGCAAATCAAGCGCCGTTTTAGCGACGCGTGCGCATCACTCCAGCGGCTTTAAGTCTGCCAGCAGCGTGGGTATTAATTCCGACACAGTAGGGTGGATATGCATTGCGCCGGTAATCACCGTGTAGGGTGCGTCGGCGGTCATTACATCGAGTAGCGAATGAATTACCTCGTCAGCCTCGATACCCAGCAGCGTAGCGCCAAGAATTTTTTTTGTGTCGGCATCGACCAGCACCTGCATGAAGCCAGCAGTTTCACCGCGCTCGCGCGCTCGGCCGACGCGTGTCATCAACATTTGTGCCAACAAGATGCCGCGGCCGGATGCAAGCGCTTCCTGCTTACTCATGCCAATGCGCGCCAGTGGTGGATCGGTGTAGAGCGCATACGCAGGAATACGATCGCTCAAGCGGCGCGTGCCGTTATCGAGCAAATTGGCAGCGACAATTTCGTAATCGTTGTAGGCAGTGTGCGTAAATGCGCCTCGGCCGTTGACATCACCCAGCGCGAAGATGCAGGGCACACTGGTTTGCAGCGTATCGTCGACAACGATGAATCCGCGCTCGTCTTTTTTGATGCCGGTATGGTCGAGTCCAAGGTCGTCGGAATTCGGTACGCGACCAACTGCAATCAGCAAATGCGAAGCCGAGACTGCAATCGCGCGGCCATCGATCTCGGCGTGCACCGTACATCCTTTGGTGCCGGCGCTAGCCACCGATGCAGGCATGATGCGCACCTTTTTTGCATCGACGTGAACCGTTACGCCTTCGGTTTCCAGAATTGCCCGCACCGCCAGCGATACGTCCGTATCTTCACGCCCGATCAGCTGCGGCGATGCTTCAATCACTGTCACTTTGCTGCCGAAGCGTCGATACATTTGTGCGAATTCAAGGCCGATATAACTGCCACCGATGATGACGAGATGCTCGGGTAGCTGATCAAGATCCATGATGGTGGAACTGGTCAGAAATTCTGCATCGTGCAATCCGGTGATGTCCGGCACGAGCGGTCGTCCACCAACATTGATGAAAATTTGTGCAGCGTGCAAGGTGCGCCCATTGACCTCGATCGAGTGATCATCGATAAAGCGCCCGTGACCTTCAATCACGGTCAGGTTCGATGTGCTCTTTAGCCATTTCGTCACGCCCTCATTGGATTGGCGCACCACGGCATCTTTGCGTGCTTTAACGCGCTGCATGTCAACCCGTATCGGGCTGTCGATCATCACACCGTAGTCGCCACCGTGGCGGGCGACATGG
>JAYTZV010000187.1:0-4432 GCA_043741695.1 Burkholderiales bacterium | reverse complement strand
TGGACCCGGACATTATTTTGATGGACGAGCCGTTTTCGGCGCTCGATATTCAGACGCGGCAGTTGATGGAAAACGAGTTGCTCGAACTGTGGAGCGCGCAGAAAAAAGCGGTGCTGTTCATCACGCATGATCTCGATGAAGCGATTGCCTTGTCAGATCGGGTGGTGGTGTTGGCAGCCGGGCCGGGTACGCATCCGATCGGTGAATTCATCATCGACTTGCCACGTCCGCGCGACGTCGCCGAAATTCGCACCCATCCGCGCTTCGTTGAATTGCATGCGCAGATCTGGGATGCGCTGCGCGAAGAAGTGTTGAAGGGTTACCAGCAACAGAAGCAGAAAGTCTGATCATGTGGAACCTTATCAAACCCAATCCGCGCAATCTGCGCTTGTGGCAATTGCTGCTGCTGATGCTGATTATCGGAGCGTGGCATCTCGTGTCGCGCGACCCGAAAGGCGCGTTTTTTTTCGGCGAGCCATGGCAGGTAGCGATACGCATCTGGCAATGGTTTACGACCGGTAACAGCTCGCTCGACGTCGGGCTCGGTGACAGCACCTGGTTCACGCTGCATTTTCCGGCGGAGATTTATCCGCATCTGATCGTTACCCTGACCGAAACGATTCTGGCATTCGTAATCGGTACGGCATTGGGTTTGGGCGGTGGATTGTGGCTGGCACTGTCGCCGATGGCGTCTGCGATTCTCGATCCGTACATCAAGGCGGCCAACTCGATGCCGCGTGTAATTCTGGCGCCGATCTTTGCGGTCTGGTTCGGCTTGGGTATCTGGTCAAAGGTGGCACTGGCGATCACGCTGGTATTTTTTATCGTGTTCTTCAACGTGTTTCAAGGCGTGAAAGAAGTCAGTCCGGTGATCTTGTCGAATGTGCGCATGCTGGGCGCAAATCAACGGCAACTGCTGCGTCAGGTGTATCTGCCGTCGGCCACGTCGTGGGTATTTTCCAGTCTGCACACATCGGTGGGGTTGGCATTTGTCGGTGCGGTGGTCGGTGAATATCTGGGCTCGGCACGCGGAGTCGGTTATCTGATTTTGCAAGCGGAGGGCACCTTCGATATCAACACCGTGTTCGCCGGTATCGTGGTGCTGACGATGTGTGCGCTGGTGCTCGACACGCTGGTCGGCATGCTGGAAAAACGCTTGATGACGTGGCAGCCAACTGCTGGCGAAACCGAACAACTTTAAGCACCCCACCCATGCTGCAAACCGCTTCGACCGCAACACCGTCTGACGGTCTGGCCCCACCAGAACGTCTGCGCGCGATGGTCTCGATCGGCATCGGGATCGGCATGGCGTCGCTCGATACCGCGATCTGCAATACCGCGTTGCCGACGATGGCGGTGCAATTGCATGCCACCGCGGCGAGCTCGGTGTGGATTGTCAGCGCGTACCAATTGGCGATGATCGCGACCTTGCTGCCGCTGGCGGCGCTGAGCGAAATCATCGGCTATCGCCGCACTTTTCTGGCGGGCCTGCTGCTGTTCACCCTCGCGTCGCTGGCTTGCGCCGTTGCGCCTTCACTGCCGCTGCTGGTCGCCGCGCGACTGCTGCAGGGTCTGGGAGGCAGCGCGATCATGAGTGTCAATGGCGCGTTGTTGCGCACGATTTTTCCGGCGAAGCAGTTAGGCAAGGGTTTCGGTACCAATGCGATGGTGGTCGCCATCGGTTTCACAATCGGCCCATCGCTGGCATCGCTGATCTTGTCACTCGGTTCGTGGCGCTGGCTGTTCGCCATCAACCTGCCGCTCGGCGTGGCAGCGGTGTGGCTTGCACTGCGGGCGATACCGCGCGTGAAAATTCCGACTGCCCACTATGATCCGCTGGCGGCGCTGTGGTGTGCCGGCGCACTTGGGCTGTTCATGTACGGGCTGGATGATGCAGCGCACGCGGCCAGCGTCTGGCGTATCGGCAGCGAGTTGGCGTTGGCCGCGCTGTTGCTGGCATTACTGCTACGTCGCCAGGCCAGTCACGCAGCGCCGATGCTGCCGGTCGATCTGTTTCGGCTGCCACTGTTTTCCCTATCGGCCTTGACCGCGGTGCTGACGTTTGCAACGCAGGGACTGGCCTTTGTCGGCCTGCCGTTTTATTTCGAATTTACGCTCGGTCGCGCTCCGATCGAAACCGGTTTTTTGATGACGCCGTGGGCGGTTGCGGTCGCGATCATGGCGCCGATCGCTGGACGGCTGAGCGACCGTTATCCACCCGGACTACTTGGCGGAATCGGTCTGGCAATCCTGGCGCTCGGTGTAGCTTCGCTGTTATGGATGCCTGACCATGCAAGTGCGCTGCAGATCAGTGCGCGCATGGTGGTGTGCGGTATCGGCTTCGGTTTTTTTCAGGCACCGAATCTGAAAGCGATCATGTCAAGCGCGCCAAGTCGGCGCAGTGGCGGCGCCAGCGGCATTGTCGCGACCGCTCGTTTGATCGGTCAGGCTAGTGGCACCGCACTGGTCGCGTTGTGCCTGACCCAATTCGGACCGCGCGGACCGACCTGGGCGCTGGCGCTGGCCGCACTGTTTGCGGCGGCCGGATGCGTGGTCAGTTTTAGTCGGCTGCTGGTGTCGCCGCAGCCAGCCTGACGATGGTATCGTTGGCGCTGACGATGGCCAGGTGACCCGTTCTCGGCTTCGCATTGACACGATCTGCAGCAACGTACTTTTTGCATTTTCAGGACCACCATGCCATTACCCAAACAGGTACACATCACTGAAGTCGGCCCGCGCGACGGACTGCAGAATGAAGCGCTGAATCTGCCGACGGCCGATAAGGTCCGTCTGATTCAACAGCTTGCTGCAGCGGGATGTCGCGAAGTCGAGGTAACTTCGTTCGTCAATCCGAAAGCGATTCCAAACCTGAGTGACGCGGCCGAGGTGGTGGCAGCGACCGCCGATCTGTCGCTGCTCCGCTATGCGTTGATTCCGAATACTCGCGGCTACGAGCGCGCGCATGCCAGCGGTGTCGAGGGCGTAACGCTCGTGCTATCTGCAACCGATACGCACAACCGCAAGAATCTCAATCGCACCACCGCCGAATCGATCGACGATTTGCTGCCGCTGTATCAGCGTGCCACCAGCGATGGCTTGGCGACGCGGGTGTCGATCTCGATGGTGTTTGGCTGCCCGTTCGAAGGCGATCCCGGTATTGAAAAAATCGAAGCATTAATCAGTACGATGGCCGACAAAGGTTTTCGCCGCTTCGGTTTGTGCGACACCATCGGCATCGCCAATCCGCTGCAGGTGCACAACTGGATGACGCGCCTGCTCGACAAATTCAACGGCCTCGAATTCGAGCTGCATCTGCACAATACCTACGGCCGCGGACTGGCCAACGTGATGGCCGGTTTGCAGGCAGGTGTGCGCCGCTTCGATAGCTGCATTGGTGGCATGGGTGGCTGTCCGTATGCACCGGGTGCGACCGGCAATATCGCTACCGAAGATGTGGTGGCGATGCTGGAGGGTGCGGGTATTGGTACGGGCATCGCGCTCGCTAAATTGTTGGCAACGTCTGATTTTTTAGCGGAACGATTGAACACGCGACTTCATAGCAATAGTTGGCAAGTGCACGACGCGCAGCGACGGATGCAGGCAGCATGAGTGCACGTATCAGTGCACACATAAGCATACGCATCGGCACACGCAAAAGCACAGACGAGGAAACAGCATGAGCGACACACCTCCAGCATCACGCACACCACATGGCCCACTGGCCGGTATCAAGGTAATCGAAATGGGCACGCTGATTGCCGGCCCGTTCGGCAGCCGCGTGCTGGCCGAATTCGGTGCCGATGTGATCAAGATCGAGACGCCCGAGAAAGGCGATCCGATTCGCAACTGGCGCGTGCTGCATGACAATGGCACGTCGTTGTGGTGGTACGTTCAGTCACGTAACAAGAAATGCATCACGCTCGATTGCGTCTCGGAAGAAGGTCTCGCGGTGCTCAAGACACTGCTCAAAGAAGCCGATGTGCTGGTTGAAAATTTCCGCCCTGGTACGCTCGACAAATGGGGACTCACTGCCGCTGCGCTGAAAGAAATCAATCCGCGTTTGATCATCTCGCGCATCTCCGGGTTTGGTCAGACCGGGCCATACAGCAAGCGCCCCGGCTTTGGCGCGATTGGTGAATCGATGGGCGGCATTCGCTATTTGACTGGCTATCCAGATATGGCACCAACGCGAGTCGGCATCAGCTTGGGTGACTCAGTAGCAGCGCTGTATTCGGTGATCGGTATTTTGATGGCGCTATATCACCGCGACCGTATCGACAGCGATGGCACCGGCCAGGAAATCGATGTGGCGTTGTATGAAGCCGTATTCAGCCTGATGGAAAGCATGGTGCCGGAATACGATAAAAAAGGCTTGGTGCGCGAGCGTAGTGGCGCGGTACTTCCCGGTATCGCACCATCGAGCGTGTACCCG
>JAYTZV010000186.1:0-4444 GCA_043741695.1 Burkholderiales bacterium | reverse complement strand
GGCGGCTTTGTGAAAATTATCGAAGGTACGCGCTTTGAGACCGCGCAATTGCCGCTGCCGGAAATGGTCGATGTGCTGCTCGGTGCGAGTGGTTTGCTGACGCATTACAAAAATGAAAAAGACGGTAGCGACCGGGTGGAAAATCTGGAGCAATTGGTGAGTGCTGCAACGCTGTTTGTTGCGGAAGAAGGTTTTGGTCATGATGCGCCGGCGTTCCTCGGGCCGAAGAGCGATGCGGTGGTTGGTCAAGCTATCGTGCTGCAAGACGGTACCGAATTGCTCGATTCTGACGCGCCATTGCCAGCAGTGATGTCGCCACTGTCCGCATTCTTGTCGCATGCATCGCTCGAAGCAGGCGACAACCAGGCCAGTGCCGGACAAGACGCGATGCAACTGATGACGGTGCACTCGGCCAAGGGACTTGAATTTGATGCGGTGTTTATTACCGGTCTCGAAGAAGGCTTGTTCCCGCATGATAATTCGCAGCAGGAAGAGGGCGGGGTGGAAGAAGAGCGGCGTTTGATGTATGTGGCGATCACGCGCGCGCGGCGGCGTTTGTACATGAGTTTTTCGCAAACGCGGATGCTGCATGGTCAAACGCGCTACAACTTGAAATCACGTTTTTTTGCCGAGTTGCCAGAAGAGTCGTTGAAGTGGCTGTCACCGAAAGTGCAGACGCATCACTGGTTCGCGCATCCGAAAGCGGCGTGGGACGATGCACCGGCATCGCAAGTCAATGCGATTGCACAGAAGCTGAGCCAAAAAAGCCTCGGCTGGCGCATCGGCGAATCGGTTGCGCATGCCAAGTTTGGCGAAGGTGTGATTGTTGACATCGAAGGTGGCGGCAGCAATGCGCGGGCGCATATCAACTTCGGTCGGCATGGCATGAAGTTGCTTGACTTGAGTATTGCCAAGCTCGACAAGGTGGCTTGATTTTTTGATGTTTGCCGAGTGTTTTCCTTGGGTTTGCTTGAAGCTTATTGATGCTGACTTCGTCCTCAATTGATGTTGAAAGATGTCAGCGTGACAGCAGGCAAATTTTAGCGCAGCGTTTCACAGTTTGTCGTGTCAAAGCCGCTGCTCAAACATCAAGATCAATCTTCGGCGTCAGCGCATCGGTACCAAACACATCGGTATAAGTCACATAAAACGAGCAATACAGCACCACAGTGAGCAGCAACGTCAGTGGCATCATGATGGCGACAATCATGCCGGCAGAATTAAGAAGCAACGCCAGCAACAAACTGACAATCATCGGCAAAATCACAAACACGACCGCCCAGGCAATGCTGTAGACGATGAAGGCGCGGGTTTGCCGCTGCATCGCAAAAAAGCTGAAAAATATCGCCTTGCCAATACCCATCTTATGCCACGCTACCAGTGGCGCGGCATACCAGAACGCCATGGTGGCCGGCACATATAGCAAGGCTGAAACCAGCAGCGCCAGCGGCATGTTGGTGGTAGCGAGAATCGTCGGATCGAGTGGGGTCTGGCCACTAATGACTTTCCAGAATATGCCGCCGTCAATCAGTGCCGACACGGCCAGAATCGCGATCGTTATCGTCAGTTGCGCTGCACCCAGCATCAGCAGACGCTTCAAAGCTGGTGAGCGAAACGCCGCGAACAGTAACGCCGGCGACACGCGCTCATCGGCCTTGACCTGCGCACTCGCACGCAAAAAAGCCAGAGAAAATACTGGTAGCAAGATCAGCGGCAAGAGTTGACCGAGCACCGGAATAATACCGATCGCCAGCATCATGAACATGTAGCTCAAAAACAGGGTCGAGAGGGCCATCGGCTGCTTGCGAAAAATTGCAAAGCCTTCCTTGACCCAGTGCCAGCCGGTGATTGCGGGGAGTCGATTCATCTCAAAACAATTCAGGTGCGGTCATCGCAATTCGCTGCTGCAAAATGCGTTGGAAATGGGCGGGGTCGTGCGGCGTCAACATTTCGGCGTCACGCGGTAAGTAAAAATCATACAGGCGCGACAGCCAGAAGCGCAGTGCGGCAGCGCGTAGCATCGGTTGCCAACTGGCTTGTTCAGCGCTGGTGAATGGACGTTGTTGATGGTAGGCGTCAAGCATGGCACGTACTCGCACGTGGTCGAGCCTACCGCTGTCAAGATCGATACACCAGTCGTTGACTGTAACGGCCACATCGAACAACCAAGTGTCGCAGCCAGCAAAATAGAAATCGAAAAAACCGCTCAATTGTTCGCCATCGAACATGACGTTATTACGGAATAAATCGGCATGCACCGGCCCGTTCGGCAGTGCCTTGTACAGCTCGGACTCGGCAAAACCTTCCTGAAACTCCAATTCGTCCAGCAGCATCGTTGCCAGATTAACCGGCAGATACGGCAGCACAATCGGGGTAGTGGTGCGCCACCAATCCAGTCCGCGCAAATTTGGCTGGCGGATCGAAAAATCGGCAGCAGCCGTATGCATTTTGGCCAGCATGGTACCGACTTCGGCGCAATGCTTCGGGCCAGGTGTCAGGTCACATTGGCCGATTAATTTGCTGACGATGGATGCTGGCTTGCCGTGCAGTGCAGTGACCAGCTCACCTTGATTGTTGGCCATCGGTGCTGGTACCGCCACACCGCGCTCGGCTAGATGGCGCATCAGTTCAAGATAAAACGGCAGTTGTGCAAAGGCCAGTTTTTCAAAAACGGTCAACACAAATTCACCACGATCGGTATCGATAAAAAAATTACTGTTTTCGATACCGGATGCGATGCCGCGAATTGCGGTGACGTCGCCGAGCGGAAACTGCTTGATCCAGGGTTGAAGGTCACCCAAAGTAACCGCGGTAAAAACTGCCATAAATGCCGGTGGAGTGAAAGGAAGTAAGTGGTGTACGCACTAGCAGAGCGCATCGAATCGCGTCATGCCGATTCGATGCGCTCCGTACAATTATTTTTTGGAAGCTGGTTGTGCAGCGCGCGCAGGTGGCGGTGGTGCAGGTTGGAGCGACGTGTCTTCCTTCGGCTCTTCTACGGGTTTGCGACCGAGATCAAATTCCTTGATCGTGAATTGGGCCGCGCGCACCGAATTGCTTTGTGCATCACCGGCCGCGGCGTTGCCTGCACCCGCGCTCTGCTTGAGCTTGTAGTTACTTTTGCCGCTTTGCACCTGTACTTCGGTCACCACGCCTTGTTCGCGTTTTTCCGTCACCTTTTTGCCGGAGTCGGATTTGCGAATCGTGATTGCCGGTGTCTCGCCTTCTTCTAAGCGCTGCATCGTCGGTGGCGCTGCTTTGTTGGTTTGCGCCTGCGTTATGACTGGCACCGCCATCAAGGCTGCGCACAAAAGCGTTAAAAGGGGTGAGATCGAGGTACGCATGATGATGAGAGGCCCATTTTGAACGGACGAGAAGCCCGCGTGAGAGTGTCTCCATTGTAGCAAACCACCGGCGCGCCGCTGGAAGATTATCGTCTCCATAACTGCATATCGATGCAGTAACTGGCGCTGGTGCTGGTGCCAATTCTGCGATAATCGAGCGCGCGTCGCAGGATGAATCGGGCGACATTGGCAGCCTGCTACGCTGCTCTCGACCGGTTGCACCTGATGCGCCCTTGTTTGCAATACATTCACTCTTTTCGTATTCAATTTTTGATCGACCATTATGGAAAAAACCTTGTTGCTGGTAGACGGTTCAAGTTACCTCTATCGCGCATTTCATGCCTTGCCCGATTTGCGCAACAAGGAAGGCGCGCCGACCGGTGCGCTGTACGGCATCATCAACATGCTGCGTCGCCTTCGCGGTGATTTTCCGGCGGCGTATATCGCTTGCGTGTTCGATGCCAAGGGCAAAACCTTTCGCGATGATTTGTATGTGGAATACAAAGCGCAGCGCGCGTCGATGCCAGAAGATCTGGCGCGGCAAATCGAGCCGATTCACGAAGCCGTGCGAGCGATGGGCTGGCCGATTTTGATGGTCGATGGCGTCGAGGCGGATGATGTGATCGGCACGCTGGCGGTGCAGGCGGTCACGCATGGCATGCAGACGGTGATCTCCACCGGCGACAAAGATTTGGCGCAGCTGGTCAACGACGATGTAATGCTGATCAACACGATGAGCAATGAAAAGCTCGACCGTGCCGGCGTGGTTGCTAAATTCGGTGTGCCGCCCGAGCGCATTGTCGATTACCTGACCCTGATCGGTGACACGGTCGATAACGTACCCGGTGTCGCCAAGGTCGGGCCGAAGACGGCGGTCAAGTGGCTGACCCAATACGAAACGCTTGGTGGCATCATCGCCAACGCTGCCAACATCGGTGGCGCGGTCGGCGACAATTTGCGCGCCGCGCTCGACTGGCTGCCGCAAGCCAAAGTGCTGATTACTGTTAAGACCGATTGCGATCTGTCTGCGCACATGCAGTCGATTCCCGAGTCGCTGGTGGCGCACGACCAAGATCCGACAAAGATGATCGATCTGTATG
>JAYTZV010000185.1:0-4445 GCA_043741695.1 Burkholderiales bacterium | reverse complement strand
ATGACCTGATTGCTGCACGCGCTGCGCAGCACGGGGTTGGCTGCATTGTCATTCCGGCGGTCGAGCGATCGAATTTTCAGACGGTTGCCACGCTGTCTGCCAATAATCCCAACTGTGTCTACGCCCTAGGTATCCACCCGATGTATGTGCCGCAGGCCGACGTCACCGACCTGCAATTTTTGCGCGATGTAATACCTACCGCGCTGGACGATCCCCGTTTCGTGGCGATTGGCGAAATCGGACTCGACTTTTTTATTCCTGAATTACGCGTCACAGCAATGCGTGAAAAGCAGGAGTTGTTTTATGTCGAGCAGCTAAAGATTGCCCGCGATTTTGATTTGCCGGTGCTGCTTCATGTGCGGCAATCGCAAGATACGTTACTCAAATATCTGCGTCGCATTTCTGTGCGCGGTGGTTGTGCGCATGCGTTCAACGGCAGCCTTCAGCAGGCACAGCAATTTATCGGGCTCGGATTCAAATTGGGATTGGGTGGTGCGATGACGTTCACCCGCGCACTGCAAATTCGTCGGCTTGCTACCGAACTGCCGATGGAATCCCTCGTAGTTGAAACCGACGCGCCGGATATTTCCCCGAGCTGGCTGCATCCGGCGCGCAACGCCCCGGAACAGATTCCGCAGATCGGTGAGGTGCTGGCGCAGTTGCGCGGTGTGGAGTCCTCAGTTATCGCTGCAGCGACAAGTGCCAACGCATTGGCCGCTCTGCCACGCCTGATACTGTCGCGCTAGGTTGCGGTGCGCAGCATCCTGCTCGGCTTTACCGCGGGGGTCGGCGTACTGCAAACACAGGCGGTGTTGCAGTCAATTTGGTTGACGATTGCAGCGGTGTTAGTTGCCGCGGCAGTTCTGGTTGCGCTGCGTAATACCTGCGCAATGGTGCGTATTCCTTTTTTTATGGTCTGTGGTGTGGTGCTGGGGTTTTGCTGGGCCACGCTGTTTGCGCAAGCGTATTTGCAGCACGAACTGCCGCCTGAACTCGAAGGACGCGACCTCGTTATTACCGGCATCATCGCCAACTTGCCGGGATTTACAGAGCAAGGCGCGCGATTCGATTTTCAAATAGAACAAGTGCGCGCGATCGATGGCATCGTGCCGTTGTTGCCGCAGCGCGTATCGCTAAGTTGGCCTGCTGGTTTTCAGGGACGCGCAGCGCAACCGGTACCGGATGTGCAACCGGGCGAACGCTGGCAACTCACCGTACGATTGACCCGGCCACACGGCAATGCGAATCCGCAGGGCTTCGATTACGAGGTCTGGCTGCTGGAACAAAATCTGCGTGCTACCGGTTCTGTTCGGCCGGATCAAAACAGTATCCTGAAAAATCAGCGGCTCGATCCATTTGTATTCAGCTTCAATAATTGCGTTGAACGCAGTCGTGCATGGTTGCGGGCGCGCATTCTTGCCGCGCTACCCGGCAAACGCTATGCCAGTGTGCTGGTTGCGCTCGTCATCGGAGACCAGCGCGGCGTACAGCAATCGGACTGGACGATTTTCACGCGGACAGGCATCGGTCATCTGATTTCGATTTCAGGTTTGCACATCACGATGGTGGCGGGGATGTTTGCGTTGATCGGCAACGCACTTTGGCGTCGCTCATTTTTTACGCAGGCGGAGTTGCCATTGCGCTTACCCGCACAAAAATTCGCCGCACTCGTTGCAGTCACCGTCGCGTATTTATACGTCTTGCTGGCCGGCTTTGGGGTACCTGCGCAGCGCACTTTATACATGATCACGGTCGTCGCCATAGCGCTGTGGTGCGGCCGATTGACTAGCGTGTCGCATGTGCTGTGTCTGTCGCTCGGCGTTGTGCTGCTGCTCGATCCGTGGGCGGTGATGTCGCCAGGGTTCTGGCTGTCGTTCGGCGCGGTAGCGACAATTCTGTACGCATCGGTCGGACGCGTCGGTGCGCAGGGCGGTGACAAACCTTGGCAGCGACTCTGGGCTGCCATTGCACCAGAAGTTCATACGCAATACGTCGTCACGGTCGGCTTGATACCGCTGACAATGCTGTTATTCGGCCAGGTTTCACTGATCAGTCCGCTGGCAAATGCGATTGCCATTCCCTTAATCAGTTTCGTCGTCACCCCGCTGGCATTGGCCGGATCGATCGCGCCGATGCCGGTTGCGCGGGGGCTGCTGACACTCGGTCACTGGTGTGTCGACTTGCTGGCGCAAGCACTTGCCTGGTTCAGCCAATTTTCTGCGGCAGTCTGGTCGGCACCGATTCCGTCGGTGGGAATGTTTGTCGCTGCCGCGCTCGGCACGCTCTGGCTGCTGGCACCACGCGGCTGGCCGCTGCGCTGGCTCGGTCTGGTGTGCTGGCTGCCGCTGCTGACAAACGTGCCACAGCATCCGGAGAACGGAAATTTTCGGGTGCTCGCATTCGATATCGGGCAAGGCATGGCGCTGTTGATCGAAACTTCCGGACACCGGTTGTTGTACGACACCGGGCCGGCCTATTCACCCGAATCTGATGGTGCTAATCGTGTCATCGTGCCGTATCTGAACGCGCGTGGCATTACCTCGCTGGATACCTTGATTGTCTCGCACAGCGATACTGATCATTCGGGCGGTGCGCTGTCGCTGCTGAATGCGATGCCAGTTGCCACCACGATGACCTCGCTGTCGCTTGATAGCCGCATCGTGCAGGCGGCAAAGCATCATAAACGCTGTGTCGCGGGTCAGCACTGGATCTGGGATGGAATTGATTTCGAATTGCTGCATCCGGGGCCGTCGATTTACGAAAGCAGTAAATGGAAACCGAATGCGCATAGCTGCACCCTGAAGATTTCACGCGGTAGCGTGTCGTTTTTACTTCCGGGCGATATCGAGGCAATTCAGGAGAGCGAATTAGTACGCAACATGCCTGAGAAGTTGCGCAGTACGGTTTTGCTGGCGCCGCATCACGGCAGTGGCACCTCATCGACAATCGAATTTCTTCACGCTGTTAATCCGCAGCTCGCGCTGTTTCAGGTCGGATATCGGAATCGGTATCGGCATCCAAAGACCGACGTGTATGAGCGTTATCGCGAAATGGGAATTACGCGTTTGCGCACCGATGTCAGCGGGGCGATTGTGCTGGATGCTGCCGACGACCTTCGCTGGAGCACTTATCGGCAGACCCATTTGCGCTACTGGTACGGGCGCTGAGAAAGGCTCTCAGCGTGCTTTTTTACACGAAATCATTGCTGGCAGATGCCTAAAAAAAACCCAGTTTTTCATGGTACTCATCGGCATCTTTTGCATATCACTCGCAAGCACCGCGCTGCGGCTAGTCGATGGCATTGAACAAGCTAGACAGCTCTGCAAGCACGTGCATTACAACTACGTCATCACCTCGACCTCTGCAGCCTCGCCACCTCGCTAATTTGCCCGAAGACTGTGTGGGTTTCGAGCATCAGGGACGATATCTCGATTACCAATTCACCTTTCTGCTTGCCAAAACCTGCTAACACGGAGGCAGCGGTGCAACACTTTACCTGCGTGATCATCGCTTGTTCGCGTTGAGGCAGCCAATTCGCGTTGTGTACCCGGCGCATGCGATTTTGGTCATCAGGATGCGCCCATTGGAATGATTTCGACGATGTTTTGCGGACGAATCACCGATGCACGCAGCAACATAAAAAGGATCTATTTGGTAGCCGTATTTCGACATATTTTTCCGGCGTACTCCATGGCGTATTTGAAGACCTATCTAAAAACATACTCAAAAAAATTACTTACGAAGATCCCTCGATGAGAGCCACATGCGCAATAAAACCGAACAAGCAGATGTCTTCCCATATATTTTTTTCGCCCCCCCTTCGGCAAAAATTGTAGGCCTGCTGATTGCTTTCATCGTTTTGCTGCAAGCGCCTGTGGCATTTGGATCGATCGGAAATACATTTTTTACGCAAGTCGACTCGCCAGACAGATCGATCTACTCGACCGGTGCTGCAGCTTGCATTGCGTGGCAAAATTTTATTCAGGCGGCCGAAGACGCCGTTATCCCGGGTAGCGTAACTAATATCACCACGTGGCCTTTTGAAAATTTTGCTGACGGGATCGGTAAAGCGAACTGGTGCATCGTTACGGTGACATATCCGTTGGGTTCGACATTCGACGCTTGGAAGGGAATTTATCTCCAGACCTGTCCAACCGGCCAACGGTTTTTTGAAGATGTCCAGCAATGCGTACTGGTTACCGCGCAACCGGATCAAAACGATCCCCCCAAAAACAATGGCCCGAGTTGTCCCAAGGGCTCCGCACCGGAGGCACCTTCGTGTGGCAAGCCGATTAACCCGGGCACCGGAAATATGTGGCGTACCGAAACAGATGTTGCGTCCGTTTTGCCATCCGGTCAGCTCGGCATGTATCGGATCTATAACAGCGAGCCGGTAAGTTCTACCGGATCCGATAGGCATCTGCTAGGAGCAAGTTGGTCGTTTG
>JAYTZV010000184.1:0-4458 GCA_043741695.1 Burkholderiales bacterium | reverse complement strand
TGGTGAAGGAAGCGGGCTTCGATATGAAGATTCAGTCAACCGAATTTGCGACCTCGCTCAATCTTGCCGACAAAGGTCAGTTTGATGCGTACTTGCTTGCGTGGAGTGGCCGCGCCGATCCGGACGGCAATCTGTTCAGCTTTTACGGTTGCAAACAGCCGTTGAATTATCCCGGCTACTGCAAGCCCGAAACCGATGCACTGCTGGACAAATCCCGCAGCGTACGTGACCCGGCCGAACGCCAGAAAATCTTTGATCAAATCGCCGCCATCACCAACAAGGAGCGTGCCATTGTGTACCTGTACCATCGCCACTGGCTGTGGGCACAGACCAAAAAAATCAGCGGTATGCGTTTGATTCCGGATGGCTTACTGCGGGTTCAAGGCCTCAAGGCGAACTGATCTGCGGCGCACTTTGCCACTGCCGACCCGGCCTGATTTTTTTCAAGACTGACCATGACTTATTTGCTGAAGCGCCTCGCAGCATTACTACCGACGATTTTTTTTGTGACGGTCATCGTCTTTTGTCTGCAGCAGTTGCTGCCGGGGGACGCCGCGACGATCCTCGCTGGGGAAGATCAGGATCCGACCGTGGTCGCCTATCTGAAAAAGAAAATGCATCTCGACGAGCCACTGCCGGTACGTTACGGCTACTGGATCGCCGGCGTGATGCATGGTGACCTCGGCGAATCGCTGCGGATTCAGGAGCCGGTGGTCGATCTGATTATTCAGAAGCTGCCGGTGACGCTTGAGTTGGCTGGACTGGCAATTCTGATTTCACTGTCGATCGGTATTCCAGCCGGCATTGCGTCGGCGGTGTACAAGGATACCGCCTGGGATTACCTGGCGAATGTGTTTGCATTGTGGGGATTATCGACACCGAATTTTTGGCTCGGCATCTTGATGATTCTGCTGTTTTCAGTGCAGTTGGGCTGGCTGCCGGCGTCGGGCTATGTCAGTCCCGCCGAGGACTTGCGCGGCAATCTGGCGGCGATGATCATGCCAGCGTTCGTGCTCGGTAATGCAATTGCAGCCGTGCTGATGCGTCACACCCGTAGCGCGATGCTGCAGGTGCTCTCATCCGACTATGTGCGTACTGCGCGTGCCAAAGGACTGACCGAAAAAAAGGTGATTTTGAAGCATGCATTGCGTAATGCGATGACACCGATCATCACGCTCGGCGCGCTCGAATTTGGCACGCTGCTGTCCGGTGCGGTGCTGACCGAACAAGTGTTTTCCATCCCCGGATTTGGCAAGCTGATTGTTGATGCGGTATTCAATCGCGATTACGCGGTGGTGCAAGGCGTCGTGCTATTCACGTCGTCTGTTTATATCCTGCTGAATTTACTGGCAGACCTGGCGTACTTTCTCGCCAATCCACGGTTGCGGGGTTGATGATGAGTGCTGTTCTTCCGGTTGCGCCCACAGTCCCTGCCGAACCGACACCGGCTCGCCGTGCGCTGCGTCGCCTGCTGCGCAGACGCGGTGCCGTGCTCGGCCTGACGGTAATTATTTTTTTTGTACTACTCGCGATTTTTGCACCGCTGATTTCTCCACATGATCCGAACCTGACTAGCTGGGGCACGATTCGCAAACCGCCGAGCGCCGAATTCTGGTTCGGTACCGACGAGATCGGGCGTGATGTGTTGTCGCGCGTAATCTGGGGTGCGCGTGCATCGCTGCTGGCGGGCTTGTTGTCGGTCTCGATTTCGCTATCACTCGGCATTCCGATCGGCCTACTCGCTGGCTACGTCGGTGGCTGGACCGAGAGCATCATTTCACGTTTTACCGACGCCATGCTGGCGGTACCGTTCCTGATTCTGGCGATTGCGCTGGCATCCTTCCTCGGGCCGAGTCTACTCAATGCAATGATCGCCATTGGCGTATCGGCCACACCGGTATTCATTCGCCTCACACGCGGCCAAGTGCTGGCGATCAAGGTCGAAGATTATGTCGAGGCAGCACGCGCGGTCGGCAATCCACACTGGCGCATTGCGCTGCGCCACATCCTGCCAAATATCTTGCCGCCGCTGATTGTGCAGTCGTCGTTGGCGATTGCCGCTGCGGTGATTGCTGAAGCGAGTCTGTCGTTTCTCGGACTGGGCCAGCAACCCCCTGACCCGTCGTGGGGCAGTATGTTGAATACCGCAAAAAACTATGTCGACAATGCGCCGTGGATGGCTGTATGGCCTGGGCTATCGATTTTTCTGCTGGTGTTATCGTTCAATTTACTCGGTGATGGCTTGCGCGATGCGCTCGATCCACGCCATAAGTAATCGTCCGCTTAAACAAGTAAATCGTTTATACAATAAATTTTTATCGAGACCGTCATGACTTTTTTTAACGCGCAATCGTATCCGTATCCATCGCGTCGCAACGCCCACTATGCCCGCAATGGCATGGTCGCCACGTCACAGCCTCTGGCAGCGCAAGCGGGTCTGCAAATATTGCAAGCGGGTGGCAATGCAATTGATGCGGCGATTGCTGCTGCCACTGCGCTGACCGTGGTTGAGCCGAATGCGAATGGCATCGGCGGTGATTTGTTCGCGCTGGTCTGGCATGGCGGCAAGCTGCATGGCTTGAATGCGAGTGGCCCGGCACCGCGCGCGATGTCGCTCGACACCTTCAGCAAACTCGGTCTGAAAGAAATTCCAAAGCACGGTCCGATGCCAGTTACCGTGCCGGGTGCACCCGCAGCATGGAAAGCGTTGTCCGAGCGCTTCGGTAAGCTGCCGCTAACGCAATCGATGGCTAGCGCAATTGGTTACGCACGTGATGGCTATGCGGTGTCGCCAACGGTGGCATTCGCCTGGCAAGCCGCGCACAAGGAATTTCGTGCGCTGTTCAAGGACGATCATTTCCGCCACTGGTTCGATACCTTCGGCAACGAACACGCACCGGTGGCTGGCGACATCTGGCGCTCGGCTGCGCATGCCGATACCTTGCAGTCGATTGCCGACACTGGCGCCGAAAGTTTTTATCGCGGCGCACTCGCTGAAAAAATCGGCAGCTTCATGCACAGCGCGGGTGGCCATCTGACCGCTGCCGATCTGGCCGAATTTGCGGTGGAATGGGTCGACCCGATCAGCGTCAATTATCGCGGCTATGATGTGTGGGAAATTCCGCCGAATGGACATGGCTTGGTCGCGCTGATTGCACTGAATATTTTGAAGGGATTCGAGTTCACCGATCGCGACACGGTACTGACGCACCATCGCCAGATCGAGGCGATCAAGCTGGGATTTGCCGACGGACTGGCACATATCGCCGACGCAAAACACATGCGCATGCCGGTGGCCGATTTGCTATCTGAGAGCTATGCCGCCGAGCGCCGCGCGTTGATCGGCGAGCGCGCCACACGCGCCCTGCCTGGCTCACCATCGCGCGGTGGCACCGTGTATCTGTGCACCGCCGATAACGAAGGCAACATGGTGTCGCTGATTCAAAGTAATTACATGGGCTTCGGTTCGGGCATGGTGGTACCGGACACCGGTATCGCGCTACATAACCGCGGTCACAACTTCACGCTCGACGCGGCGCATCCGAATTGCGTCGCGCCAGGCAAGCGGCCATATCACACGATCATTCCGGGCTTCATGACGCGCAACGGCAAGGCAGTCGGACCGTTCGGCGTGATGGGCGGTTTCATGCAGCCGCAGGGTCATGTGCAGATGGTAATGAATACGGTCGATTTTGGTTTGAACCCGCAAGCGTCGCTCGACGCGCCACGCTGGGAATGGGAACGTGACAACCGTATCAGTATTGAGAGCACGATGTCTGAACATGTGTATCGCGGCCTCGGCGATCTCGGGCACGATGTCTATTGGTCAAACAACCGCATTGGATTCGGGCGTGGTCAGATCATCTGGCGTAATGACGAAGATACGCTGTGTGGTGGGACCGAACCACGCGCGGATGGTGTTGTCGCGGCCTGGTAATGGCGCGCTCACTGCCTGCCCGTAAGTCGCGGATGGCGAAACCCGCTGTGCTGCGAGTGCTGCGTTGCAGTGCTCTATTGCCGAGATGCATGTAATCACAGCATCGGGCATGGCGAATTCATTCCTGTGTTCCATTGCAACAGATTAAATTTTCTCAACAAAAATTGAGTGTGAAAACTTCGCGCACAGACGTACACTAAAAGTTCCAGCCGACAACATTTTCGCTGCGGCGCTGTGCGAAAAGGAACGACCATGCTCCACAAACTCAAGCTGGGCACGCAACTGACGTAAGCATTTGGACTGGTATTGTGTTTTTCCGCAGATCTGGCCTTGGCCGGTACAGGCATGCTCTCGTCGGTGATGGGAGACTTTCGCGAAGTCAGCAACGAAATCCTGCCGAAGACCAGCATTGCCAATCAAAATATTCAGGCGGCCTATGATTACGCGCGCGCTTTCGCCTTCATCGTGACCTCTGGCGGACGTGCCGATGCCGATGCCACTGCGCTCGCTGGCGCCAAAAC
>JAYTZV010000183.1:0-1456 GCA_043741695.1 Burkholderiales bacterium | reverse complement strand
GCGTGATGCGATTACTCGGTGAAAGTCTCACGCCGTGCGGTGTGCTGCAGTTGTTGGCACCGGATGCGGCCGACGCCGCCCGTATTGCGCCTATTTTTTTACCGATGGACGACGGCGTGCCGCTCTATCGACATGCGCTGCTGGAACGGCATGCACAACGCCGTCGGCATGCATTGCGGTAAGCGGTAGCGCGGTCATACGTAGCAGTGTGAAATTCAGTACAGCGATATGCAGCAACGTCAAATACAGCAAAGTGAAATACAGCAAAGTGAAATACAGAAAAGTGAAATACAGCACATAACGTACTGAATCTGGTGCGCGGTAAGCCAGCATTACGGCAGCACCATTGCGACCAAATGACAACCGACGAAAATTCCGGTATATTTGCCTAGGCAAGTAAATAGTCGGTATCATTTCTCACCATGAAAAAATCCTCTCCACCCTACATCGTCGAAGACAGTATCGGTTATCTAATCGGACGGGCACGCGCGCAGCTGGCGAAATCGCTCGATGAGGCACTTGCGCCGCAAGGCATTACACATGCTCAGGGTGGCATTCTGCTGATGCTGTTGTCAGGCCGTTTCGATAATGCGTCGCAGCTGGCGCGCGAAATGTATATCGATGCAGCAGCGATGACGCGCATGGTCGATCGGCTGGAGAAGAGAGAGTTGATTCGCCGCATGCCCAGTGACGATGACCGGCGGGTTTCGCAACTGCAGCTGACCGACGACGGGCGTTTGTTGGCACAGCAACTGCCCGCTGTGTATATCGCTACACGCGAGCGTAATTTCGCGGGATTAAGTGCTGAAGAAATGGGTTTTCTGAAATCGTTACTGCGCCGAATTCTGGCGAACGGAGAATCGGTGCTGTCTGCCTGAATACGGCTGACATGCTTTCTGATGCGCTTTTTGATGCGTTAAAAATATTTGCCTGATCAATTAAAAATATGTTCATGAATAGTCCGGTTTGCCCCGCGCAGCGCAGTGCGCCCCGTTCTCGCAGTACGGTTTTAGCGTCTGTTCTGTTAGTTTTCAGCGTGTCAATCATGTCGGCTTGCGTCACGCCGGGTGCAATACATCCCGCAGCGTCGATGCAGTCGATGACGCAATTGGCTGCAGGCGATTCATTGCCAGCACAGGGTGGGCGATGGCCAGCACTTGACTGGCCTGCGCAGATCGGTGGCATGGCGTTGCAACAGCTGGTCGATGAAGCACTGACTGACAATCCCGGACTGCAGGCCGCAGCAACGCGGCTGGAGGCGGCAGCGGCGCTGGCGGATGCCACGCGCGCCTCTGCGGGCCCCACCGTCGGTGCTGGATTCAGTAGCACGTATCAGCGCTACACCGAGAATGGCATCATTCCACCGCCACTGGCTGGCAAGCGCAAACTCGACAATCAGCTACTGCTCAATTTTGCCTACGACTTTGATTTTTGGGGCAAGCATGCCGCCGAACTA
>JAYTZV010000182.1:0-30104 GCA_043741695.1 Burkholderiales bacterium | reverse complement strand
ACTGGTTCAAGGAAGCCGATGTCGATGTCAAATTCGAATGGTTTGATTATTCGGCGTCGATGGATGCCTTTAGCGCCGGAAAGCTTGATGCCGTGCTGATGACGAACGGTGACGCGCTGGTGACAGGTGCTGGCGGTGGTCGCAGTTCGATGATTTTGATTACCGATTATTCGAACGGCAACGACATGATTATTGCCAAGCCGGGGATCAAATCGCTGACCGATCTGAAGGGTAAGAAAATTTCGCTGGAAGTTGGTCTGGTCGAGCATCTGCTGCTGCGCAATGGCATGAAAAAAACCGGCATGAAATCTGGTGACATCGAGATTGTCAATGCCAAGACCAATGAGATGCCGCAGATGCTGGCATCCAAAGATATCGTTGCAGTCGGTGTGTGGGAACCAATTGCTGGCCAAACTCGCAAGGCATCGCCGGGAGCAAAGGCAATTTACACCTCGGCCGATGAACCGGGTTTGATTTACGACGCGCTGGCGGTTAATCCAGCATCGGTCAAGGCGCACCGTGCCGAGTGGCAAAAAGTGGTGAAGCTGTGGGATCGCGTCGTGGCTTACATCGAAGATCCGAAGACGCAGCCGGATGCCCTGAAGATCATGGCAGCACGCTCAGGCATCACACCAGCCGAATATCTGCCGCTGCTGAAAGGCACCAAGTTGCTGTCGCTGGAAGAAGGCAAAAAAGCGTATGTCAAAGCGCCGGGCTATCAGTCGTTGTACGGTTCAACCGAAGTTGCCAATACCTTCAACTGGTACAACAAGGTCTACGGTTTGAGCCAGAACGTATCGAGCTATATCGATCCATCGTTTACCAACGGAAAGTAATCGCTTGGACCGCCTCGCCATTCAGATTGAAACGCCCGTGAAAAAAAAGATCCGCTCACCGGCTATGTCCGCACGCCGGCAGCGGCAACTGTTGATTATCGGTTCGTTCGTTCTACCAATTCTGCTGTGGTGCATGGTCAGTTATGTGCCCTTTGTCTGGCATCCCAAGGTGATGGTGGAGGTGGTCGGCGATGTCGACTATTTTCAGCCTGGGATGCTGGTCGATCGGGAAGAGTTCGAGCAACAGGTAGCAACCATGCGGGAACAGAAGCGCGTCGTTCCGCAAGGTGCACCCGCCAATCCGATTTACTTGCCAGCACCGCATCGCGTGGCGGTTGCGCTGTACACCGCGTTCACAACGGTGCCGGATCAGAAAGATGCGCCGTGGCTGCATGAAAGTCTATGGCACAGCATCAAGGTCATTTTTTGGGGCTTTGTCATCTCGTCCATTTTGGGTGTGCCACTCGGCATCCTTGCCGGGACGTATTCGCGGGTCGGTGGATTGACCGAACCGTTCATCGAATTCTTTCGGTATCTGCCCGCGCCGGCGTTTGGTGCGCTGGCTGTGGCAGTGCTCGGAATTTATGACGGACCAAAAATTGCGGTTATCGTCATCGGCACATTTTTTCAGCAGGTGCTGATCATCGCCAACACCACACGTAAGCTCGACGCCACCATTCTCGAAGCAGCGCGCACACTAGGCACTCGCGGATTGCGCATGTTGACGCGGGTGGTACTACCCGGCATCTTGCCTGACCTGTATCGCGATCTGCGCATCTTGCTGGGTTGGGCATGGACCTATCTGATCGTAGCCGAGCTGATTGGTACGAGTTCCGGCATCACACTTTTTATCACTCAGCAGGCGCGTTATCAGCATTTTGAAAACGTCTATGCCGCGATCATTATCATTGGCATTGTCGGTTTCGGCAGTGATCTTTTGCTGGGTATGTTGGGCCGTAAATTATTCCCGTGGGATCCCCCACGCAAGCAAACTTGAGCCGGAGCACATTGATGATTACCGAATCCGGCCAGGTGCCAAGTTATCTCGACCAGAGCCAGGAAGTGGCTGAACGGTTTGCGCGCATCAATCAACGCGAAGTAATCCTTGAAGTTAAAAATCTGAGCAAGCGTTTCGATAGCGCGCAAGGTGAAATCGAAGCGCTGCGCGATGTGAGTTTCAAAGTCCACCGGCGTGAACTGGTCTGCGTAATTGGTGCATCGGGTTGCGGCAAATCGACGCTCGTGCGAATTCTCGCCGGACTGGAAACCGCCAGCGAAGGTGAGGTTCTGCTAGATGGCAAGCCGGTCACTGGACCAGGGCCCGAGCGTGGCATGGTCTTCCAAGGCTACTCCTTGTTCCCGTGGCTGACGGTCAAGCGTAATGTGATGTTTGGGCCCGAGATGCGCGGCACCTCCAAGACTACCGCTGAGAGCCATGCGCGTGAATGGTTGTCGCTGGTCGGACTGACCAAGTTCGCCGATGCTTATCCGCATCAGCTCTCGGGCGGCATGCGTCAGCGCGTTGCGATTGCTCGGGCACTGGTCAACGAGCCACGCGTGATGTTGATGGATGAGCCGTTCGGCGCACTCGATGCACAAACCCGCAGCAAGATGCAGGCGCATTTGCTCGACATCTGGCGCAACATCGACATCACCGTAGTCTTCATTACGCATGATCTGGATGAAGCAATTTATTTGGCCGACCGGATTCTGGTGTTCAAGCCCCATCCCGGCGAACTGCAGGAAATCATCGAAGTGCCGGTGCCGCGTCCGCGTTCGGCGGGGCAGATCAGTAGCGCTGAATTCAAAGCGACCAAGGCGCGGCTCGAAGCATTGATTCATCCGCCGCATGACGAAGTTGAAGAGGATGGACATGCCGCACTGGAAGAAAAACCGATGATCCGTTTCACCAATGTAGCCGACAGTGTCGAGTGATTCATCGAACTGATTTTTTTCGTCGTGCACATCGCCGAAACTGCGCAACTAGTTCCTAGCGATCTCCGGCACAACTAACCTCAAGAGGATTTACCGTGACCCAAAGTGACGACATCGCCCGCTTGCAAAAAGAACTTGAAGACAAAGGCGTCAAATATTGTATCGGTGCGTACGTCGATATTCACGGCGTGCCGAAAGCGAAGGTCGTACCCATCCATCACATGGGTCACATGGCAAAAGGCTCGGAGCGCTACACCGGCTATGCCGTCGATGGCCTCGGTCAGGCCCCAAACGACGATGAGATCACGTCGGTACCCGACTTCAGCCGGCTGATCCAGCTACCGTGGGAGCCAAAGATTGCGTGGATTCCTGCGGACAATTACTTCAAGGGTAAGCCGTATGCATTGAATACCCGCGTCGCCCTGCAGAACCAATTGGCAGAAGCCGCCAAGCTCGGTTTCGGCATGAACCTCGGCATCGAATGCGAGATTTTTTTGTTGAAGCAAAATGCCGACGGCACGCTGGTGGTACCGGATGCCGAAGACAAACTGGAAAAATCCTGCTACGACGTGCGCGGCTTCACCAACAGTTTTGAATGGCTCGACAAGATGGCCACGGCCATCAACGGCCTCGGCTGGGATTTGTATTCATTCGACCATGAAGATGCTAACGGCCAGTTCGAATTCGACTTCCAATACGCTGACGCATTGACCACCTGCGACAGGATGATTTTTTTCCGTTACATGGCCAAGCACTATGCCCGTGAAATGGGATTGCTGGCGACGATGATGCCAAAACCATTCGCCGACAAGACCGGCAACGGCGCGCATTTCAATATGTCGCTGTATGACTTGAAAGACGGCACGAATCTGTTTGCCTGTGATCCGAAAGACGACCCGCATGGCATCGGCTTGACCACGCTCGGCTATCAATTTATTGCTGGAATTTTGAAACATGGGCGCGCACTGTGTGCCGTGTTTGCACCGACCGTGAATAGCTATAAGCGGTTGGTACGTCGCGGTGCGATGAGCTATTTTTCATGGGCGCCGGTGTTTAATTCCTGGGGGTCGAATAACCGGACCAACTCGGTGCGCATTCCCGGTGGTGGCGGTCGCTGCGAATCACGCAATGCCGATGGTGCGGTCAATCCATATCTGGTGGCGACGCTGGTGTTGGCAGCAGGTCTGGAAGGTATTCGCGAAAACCTCGATCCGGGCAAACCGAACGAAGACAATCTGTATGCAATTTCAGAAGCTGAGCGGCGGGACCGCGGTATCGAGTTTTTGCCGCAAACCTTGCAGGAAGCCGTTGCCGCATTTGCCGCTGATCCGTTGGTCGAGAAGACACTCGGTAAAGAATTGCGCGATGAGTTTATTCGCTACAAAACCGAGGAATGGGAAACTTATCACCTGATGGTAAGTAAATGGGAAATCGATCGCTACAGCTACATGTTCTGATCGCTGAGGAGAAACCGCGCATGAGTGCCGATAATGACAAGCCAAGCGAACTGGTGAGCCGCATCAGTGTATCGATCGCGTCGCCGTTGCTGGTCGAGCTTGATCAGATGGTGCTGCAGCGTGGTTTTGGCAGCCGCTCACAAGCAGTCAGCGATATGGTTAACCGCGAGTTGGTCGAACACAAGCGCAACCTCGGAAATGACGTGATGGTCGGCACAATTTCGCTGCACTACGATCGCTCGGTACGTGGCTTGCAAAAAAATCTGGCAGATATCCAGTATCAATACTTGGATGAAGTCATCAGTTCATTGCACGTGCATCTGAGTGAAAACCAGCTAATGGAAATTATCCTGGTGCAGGGGCAAGTACAACGGCTGCAGGAAATTGCGAACGTGATGTCGACGCGGCGCGGCGTATTTACTAGCCGACTGCAAGTGCATGCGGCGATCATTCCGCCGATTCAGAATCCATTATCCGGCGGAGCAGATTATTCGCCACCCCTCTGAACTCGCTTAAAAATATGCTTCAGTGCATATTGCGGAACGGTTTGTCGATCTTGGTGCGGAGTGCACCACAAGCAGGCAGGGTTGCTGAAAGTAGTGGAACAGGGAAGTCAAATTCGTTCACGATGAACCTCGCAATGGCTCAGCCAGTGATCCACGCTTGGCACACATCATGCTTCTACACTGCAACAGTAGTATTTTTATTGAAATCCGTAATACCACCCCAACCGAAAGGAATCTTTCATGGCATCCAGTAATCTGAAAAAACCAGCCCTCCGTTTGTTGTGCGCAGCAGCGTTGCCTGTCCTGGTGCTCGGTTTTACCACCGCTGCGCGCGCTGCCGATGGCCTTGAGCCGGAAATGAGCGTGACGTACAACGTCGGTGTGGTGTCGGACTATCGGGTGCGCAGTGTCTCGAACTCCTCTAATAAGCCAGCGCTGCAAGGTGGCATCGATTTCGCGATGAAAAGCGGTCCCTATCTCGGCACCGCTTTCTCGACCGTAAAATGGCTCAAAGACGTCAACGGAGCGACCAAAGGCGAGTACGAGGTCGATCTGTATGGTGGGTACAAAGCGGCGATTGCCGATACAGATTTTTCGTATGACGTTGGCGTGATCGGATATCGGTATCCGCGCAATAACTCTGGCACCGGCGCCGGTTTAGCCAACCCGGGCGACTTTGTAAATGCGAATACGACTGAGGTATACGGCGCGTTGACCTATAAAATTTACACGTTTAAATACAACCGCAGCGTCGGCACGTTCCTCGGAAATAAATATAGTTCCGGCAGTCAGTATTTTGATTTGAGCGCAAACATCGACATGACCAACGGCTTTTTATTGACGCCGCATATCGGTCGCCAGCTGATTCCGAATCAACGCTTGGTAAATCCATCGTTTGAGCCGAACTACACAGACGTGTCGCTGACACTGAACAAGGATTTTGGCAACGGCTTTTCAGCCTATGTGTCGGCGATAGCAAACAACGCTCAAAAACTGTTTTATACGGATTTGAAAAACAGGCAATTCGCTGAAGATACTATTGTGATCGGTGCGAAGTATACGTTCTAAGTGCGTTAAAGGGCCGACACCAGTTGGGTGGCTTGTCCGCTCTCGCCAGCTGATATATCCCTGACAGATTCTCATTTGATGAGAGGATATCGACGGCGTCAAGCGGACTCTTTGGCGCATTCGTAACTTACCTATAACAAGACGGTCGGCGCTGGCAAGATCCTCGGCGCGACCTTTAGAGACACCCTTTCACCGAGGCCCGCATGACCCAAGCGAATCCGTCTGCCGATGGCAGCCTGTTGTGGGAGCACACGATTCCCGCTGGTACCCATTGGTCCGGCATTTTTCGCCGCGGCACCACAGTACGTCTGACCGATCTCGATGGTGGCGGTAACTGCGCGATGATCTTCTTCAATCCCGCCGATCCGCTTGAACGCTACAACATGCCCGATACATTGAAAGCGCAGCATACCGGCCGCCTTGCGGCAGGGCACTGTCTATATTCCGACATGGGGCGGGTGGTCTGTTCGATCGTTGATAGTTCGTTAGACTGGCACGATCCCTTATGTGGCGTGTCAGATGCGGCGACGATGCGCGAACTGTATGGCGCATCGCATTACCAGCAACAGCGCAATGGCATGGTGCGCAATGGGCGTGATTCACTACTGACCGAATTGGGCAAGCACGGGCTAGGCAAGCGCGATCTAGGTCCAACCGTGAATTTTTTCAGTAAGGTTACGACCGATCACGACGGCAAACTAACGTTTCATGCCGGGCATGCCAAGGCTGGGGACTTTGTCGATATACGCTTTGAGATGGACGCGTTGGTGTGCCTGAGCGCAGCGCCGCACCCACTGGAAACGCGCACTGCTTACGAACCTTCTACTATCGGCTTGTCGGTGTCAACAGAGGGAGGTGTCTCCGCAGACGACGCGTGTCGCAATCACTGCCCAGAAAATCAGCGCGGCTTCATCAATACCGAGCGCCATGTCGCGCAACAGGGAGGCTGACACCATGCCATTACAAACCAGTTCGCTTGATCCGAAGAATGCCAGCATTAATGAAATTTGCCTCGCCGGTGAGCCGTGGATTCGTACGATTCGTCGCGGTGAAGTACTGCGTATCCTGGATATCGAGGGTAATCAGGCGGTCGACACCTTATTTTTCAATGCAGATGATCGCGCTGAACATTACAGCGCCACCGTGACAATCGCTCGTCAGCGTGCCTTGTATTTAAGCGCTGGTTCGGTGCTGTATTCGAACGAAGGCAATCCATTGCTGACCATCGTGGCCGACACCTGCGGTCGGCACGACACGCTCGGCGGCGCCTGTTCATCCGAGAGCAACACTGTGCGTTACGCTATCGACAAGCGACACATGCACTGCTGCCGCGATAACTTTTTGCAAGGCTTGTCGCACTGTCGTCAGCATGAACCGGCCGCAGCACTGCTCGGTTTAGGCAAACGCGATCTGGTACCGAATCTGAACTTCTTCATGAACGTGCCGGTCACGCCGGATGGCAAACTGACCTTTGCCGATGGCGTTTCAGGTGCCGGAAAATATATCGAACTGCGCGCAGAAATGGATGTGGTTTGCCTGATTTCAAACTGCCCACAACTGAACAATCCGTGCAACGCCTACAACCCAACACCAGTGCGGTTGCTGGTATGGGGTACTGCCGATTAATACGGCATCGACAGTTGATCAACAGTTGAGTATTCATGTTCACTAAAGTATTGATCGCCAATCGCGGCACGATCGCTTGCCGCCTGCAACGCACGTTGAAACAATTGGGTGTGACCACCGTTGCGGTGTACTCCGATATCGATGCCAGCGCGCGCCATGTGATCGAGGCCGATGAAGCGTATTTGCTCGGACCTGCACCGGCCGCGCAAAGTTATCTGAACGCCGACAAAATTATCCGTATCGCGCTCGATAACGGTGTGCAGGCGATTCATCCTGGTTATGGATTTTTATCCGAGAATCCCGATTTCGCAGAAGCCTGCGAAACCGCGGGCATCGCCTTCATCGGACCGACTGCGCAGCAGATGCGCGCCTTCGGTCTTAAACATACAGCGCGAGAACTGGCACAAATCAGTGGCGTGCCGCTGCTGCCTGGCACCGGCCTGCTGCGTGATGTCGACGAAGCGCGCGAGGCTGCGAAAAAAATCGGTTATCCGGTTATTTTGAAAAGTACCGCGGGCGGCGGCGGCATCGGCATGCGCGTGATCTGGAATGAAGATTCGCTGGTGGTCGACTACGCCTCAGTCGATCGCACCGCGCGCGCCAATTTCAAGCAGGCCGGTTTGTATATTGAAAAATACGTCGCCGCCGCACGTCACATCGAAGTGCAAATTTTTGGTGACGGACAGGGCAACGTAATTGCGCTCGGTGAGCGTGATTGCTCGGTCCAGCGACGCAATCAAAAAGTAATCGAAGAAACGCCTGCGCCGGGACTCACCGATGCGCAGCGTAGCAAGCTGCACAATACCGCGGTGCGACTTGGCAATGCAGTCAATTACCGTTCGGTCGGTACCGTTGAATTTATCTACGACGCTACCGATGGCGAATTTTATTTTTTGGAAGTCAACACGCGCCTGCAAGTCGAGCACGGTATTACCGAAGAAGTCACCGGCATTGATCTGGTCGAGTGGATGGTGCGCCTCGCGGACAAATCGCTGGCACCACTGAGCAGTTTCGATATCAAGCCGACCGGCGCGGCAATGCAAGTGCGTTTGTATGCCGAAGATCCGAACAAGAATTTTCAGCCATCGGCAGGCTTGCTGACAGCGGTAAATTATCCGGCTGATATACGTGTTGATGGCTGGGTCGAAGCGGGCACGATCGTACCAGCGAACTATGATCCGATGCTGGCAATGATCATTGCGCGCGGCGCAAATCGCGATGCGGTGCGTCGCACCTTGATCGCCACTTTGCAAGAGACCGAACTGGCCGGTATCGAAACTAATGTCGCCTATCTGATTCAGGTATTGGCGACTGCCGACTTCATCGAAGAACGGCAGACCACGCGCATGCTCGATAGTTTTGCTTATCAGCCGTCGACCATTGATGTGCTGGATCCGGGTGTGCAATCGACAGTGCAGGATTGGCCAGGTCGCCAGCATTATTGGGATATCGGCGTGCCGCCATCGGGCCCGATGGATGCGCTATCGATGCGGCTGGTGAATCGGCTGGTCGGTAATCCGCAAGGCGCAGCAGCACTGGAACTGACTGCTACCGGGCCGCAATTGAAATTTAATTGTGCGTCTGTGATTGCACTTGGCGGTGCAGCGATGACGGCCACGCTCGATGGCAAGTCGCTAGCCTTATGGCAAGCACATCCGGTCGCGGCAGGGTCGGTGCTGAAAATCAGTGGCGTAAAAGGTGCGGGCCTGCGCTCGTATCTGGCGGTACAAGGCGGCGTGCAGGTGCCTGATTATCTCGGCTCGAAATCGACTTTTACGCTTGGCCAATTTGGTGGCCATGGCGGCCGCACGCTGCGTGCCGGCGATGTGCTGCATATCGTGCCTGCGACATCACAGGCTAGTGCTGCGCTGCCATCAAATGCCTGCCCGCCGATCACAAATACATGGGACATCGGCGTGCTGTACGGCCCGCATGGTGCACCGGATTTTTTCACCGACGACGATATCGCGATGTTTTTTTCCACTGCGTGGGAAGTGCATTACAACTCGTCACGTACCGGTGTGCGCCTGATCGGTCCGAAGCCACAATGGGCGCGCACTGACGGTGGTGAAGCTGGTTTGCATCCGTCGAATATTCATGACAACGCCTATGCCATCGGCGCCGTGGATTTTACCGGGGATATGCCGGTCATTCTCGGGCCCGATGGTCCGAGCCTTGGTGGATTCGTTTGTCCGGCCACCATCATCTCGGCCGAGTTGTGGAAAATGGGTCAGCTCAAACCGGGTGACACGGTGCGCTTTCGCCGCGTTACGCGTGAGGATGCCAATCGGTTGCAGCGCGAGCAGGACACCGCCATTGACACGGTCATCGATGCACATACGCTTCCGGCATTTGCGACGCTACCAACGATTAATGCGCCGCTGCGGTCTCCGATCGTGCATGAGATTGCGGTGGAGGGCGATAAGCCGCTCTTGGTGATCCGCCAATCAGGTGACGCTAATTTGCTGATCGAGATGGGCCCGCTGGTACTCGATTTTGAACTGCGTTTCCGGATTCAGGCATTGATGGAGGCAATGAAAATCGAGATCGCGCAGCAGCGCATTATCGGCATTCTCGATTTGACGCCGGGCATCCGTTCGCTGCAAGTGCACTTCGATCCCCGCGTGGTCGATCAATCGGTATTGATCGAAGCGATCGTCGCGCTTGAAGGCGCATTGCCCAATCTCGACGATCTCGAACTGCCATCGCGCATCGTGCATCTGCCGCTGTCGTGGGACGACGCCGCAACGCGCTTGGCCATCGAGCGCTACATGCAATCGGTACGGCCCGATGCGCCGTGGTGCCCGAGCAATATCGAATTCATCCGTCGCATTAATGGTCTCGATTCAATCGATGATGTCTTCAAAATCGTGTTCGATGCCAGCTATCTGGTGATGGGTTTGGGTGACGTGTATCTCGGTGCACCGGTGGCAACGCCGCTCGATCCGCGCCATCGTCTGGTCACCACCAAATACAATCCGGCGCGCACCTGGACGCCTGAAAATGCGGTCGGTATCGGCGGTGCGTACATGTGCGTGTATGGCATGGAAGGGCCGGGCGGTTATCAGTTTGTTGGCCGCACGGTGCAGATGTGGAATCGCTATCGCCGTACTGCAAATTTTACGCAGCCGTGGTTGCTGCGTTTTTTCGATCAGATTCGCTTTTATCCGGTCAGTGAAACTGAACTGCTGCGATTGCGCGAGGATTTCATCGCCGGTAAATCGACGGTACAGATTGAGCCAACCCGCTTCCGCTTGCGGGATTATCGACAGTTTTTGCAAGCGAACGCGGGTGAAATCAGCGCGTTCAAGCAGCATCAGCAAAGTTCGTTCGAGGCTGAGCGCGACCAGTGGAAGAGCGATGAGCAGCAGGTTATTGAACCGGCGTCGCTGCCATCTGACGATGACTTGGCTCAGGCAATCGATCTGCCTGACGGCGCAGCACAGGTCGCCACGCAAGTCTCCGGCATTGTCTGGAAAATCAATGCGACCGTTGGTGATGTTGTGACTGAAGGTCAGACCGTGATCATCGTCGAATCGATGAAAATGGAAATCGCGGTCGTTGCACACACAACGGGTCGCCTGCTGCATCTGTTGTGTAAAGAGGGCAGTGCAGTGATTGCCGGACAAAATCTGCTGGTGATTCATTCTGAGGAAACATGATGTTGCAAACGAGTACAACTAATCTGAGTCTGGACCTTGCGAGTTTGCGCACGCGCTACCTTGACGGCACACTCACTCCGCTCGCACTGATCGAGCAACTCATCGAGCGTACTGCAACAGATCCGCATACGGTCTGGATTCATCGCTTGTCCGACAGCGCATTGCGCAGCTACGCAGCGGCGCTGGCACACCGTGATCCGGCAACGTTGCCGCTGTACGGTATTCCGTTTGCGATCAAGGACAATATCGACCTTGCCGGTGTACCGACCACGGCGGCGTGTCCGGCATTTGCGACCACGCCGACGCAGCACGCGTTCGTCGTGCAGCAGCTCATTGACGCCGGCGCGATCCCGATCGGCAAGACCAATCTTGACCAGTTTGCGACTGGGTTGAATGGCACACGCTCTCCGTATGGACCGTGCCGCAATGCGTTCGATTCTGACTATATTTCGGGCGGATCAAGTTCTGGTTCTGCGGTGGCAGTCGCGCTGGGTTATTGCAGTTTTGCGCTTGGTACCGATACTGCTGGTTCCGGTCGCGTACCCGCCATGCTCAATAATCTGGTCGGTATGAAGCCCACGCTGGGACTGTTGTCGGCGACCGGTGTGGTGCCCGCGTGCCGCACGCTCGACACGATTTCATTGCTGTGCCTGACCGCCGCAGACGCGGCCGATGTGTTTGCTGTCGTTGCGCGAAAAGACACGCAGGATGCGTACTCGCGTTCATTTCCGGCCGCTGCTGCACTACCATTTGGTGCGGGTGGTTTTCGGTTTGGCGTGCCTGCCGCGTCGCAGCTTGCGTACTTTGGTAATGCGGCAGGGCCAGCGCGTTTTTCTGCTGCCATCAAGGCGCTTGAGGCACTCGGCGGCGTTGCGGTCGACATTGATTTCTCACCATTCATCGAGACTGCGCGTCTGCTCTACGATGGTCCGTGGGTCGCTGAGCGCTACGCGGCAATTGCCGAATTTATCGAGTCGCAACCAGGAGAAGTGCTGCCGGTCACGAGCCATATCATCAATAATGCAAAACGCTTCGATGCGGTAGCCACCTTCAAGGCGCAGTATCGGTTACAAGATTTGAAATGCACCGCGGCCGCGACATGGCAGGCGTGCGATGTGATCGTGATGCCTAGTGCAGGTGGCCACCATACCATTGCGGCGATGCAGGCCGATCCGATTCGCCTGAATACCGAGCTCGGGTATTACACCAATTTCGTCAATTTGATGGACCTGTCTGCCATCGCAGTACCAGCCGGATTTCAGCCCGATGGCTTGCCGTTTGGTGTGACGTTATGTGCACCAGCATTTGCCGATCACCAGTTGATGGCAATGGCGGCAGGGCTGCACCGGCAGTTATCGGCGACGCTTGGCGCAACCACGCATGCGTTAAGTGATTGCGACCGCGAGCCGGTTGCGCAAGCCCATGCAGGCACTGTGGATGTGGCGGTATGCGGCGCGCACATGCGCGGCCTGCCACTGAATCATCAGTTGCTAAATGCCGGAGCCCGATTTTTGAAGTCGGCCAAAACCGCACCGGATTATCAATTTTATGCACTACCTGGTGGGCCACCGCATCGGCCTGGTCTCGTGCGCAGCAGCACGGGTGGCGCGGCTATTGAGGTCGAGATCTGGCGCGTGCCGCTAGCGACTTACGGTGTTTTTGTGGCAGGCATTCCTGCGCCATTGGGCATTGGTACGATTGCACTCGACGACGGAAATACGGTGCAGGGGTTTTTGTGTGAAAGCGCGGCGATCATTAATGCAAAAGACATCACGCACTTGGGCGGGTGGAAGGCTTATCTCGCCACCATCGCCTGAAGCATCGTGACTTTGCCGTACCGACGCCCTATTAAAAACCGTACAGCCACTTGAAGCCCGAAGTTTAGACAGCATCTAATCGCCACATAACAGCTGGAGTGCGGCATGAGGCGATTGATTATTTTGCTGTGGCGGATGAGCCGCGCTGATCTGAAATTTTTATGGTTCGCGTTGCGGCATCCGTTGCGCCCGCGCTGGTTACGTCCTGCGGCGGTGTTCCTGGCCATCTATGCATTGTCGCCATTGAATTTTGCCATGCCGCTTATTGGTGTGATTGACGACATGATCATCGTACCGCTCGTGCTGCATTGGTTGCTGCAGCGCTTGCCTGTTCAACTGCATACACTTTTCCGCAATGACTCGACTGCGTCGCCCATTGCACCGACCCGTTTTCGTGACTCGGTTTGATAACGGGTTTGATAGTTCGGTTTGATGGTTAGGCTAGATGCTAAGTTTGATGCGTAGGTTCGATATGAGGCACCGAAATAACAATGCGAATACGACTTGCGTTGTGATCAGGCGCAAGCTCGCATCGACTCCGCAAGTACTCGCTGTACTTTGCGACGATATCTTGTTATCTTGAAAACGGTATCGTCGTTGATCGAGGGTCATACTGTCGTGAATGCCTCTTGAAAAATAGCACCAGCGGTACTGACGCAATGCAATTTTGCATAAACCCGCAAACGCTGGAGAACGCCATGTCTCAAAAAGATGCTTACACTCAAAAGCTCCAAGAGCAACTCGATGCATGGAAAATACAGGTTGATCAGTTTAGAACCAAGTCGGTGGATATGGCGGTGCACAGCCGCGCGGAATATCAAAAACATCTGGAAGCGCTCGAAGCGCACGGCGAAACTGTCAAACAGCAACTGAAACTGGCGCAGCAGGCAAGTGACCAGGCGTGGGCCGATATGAAGCTGAAAGCTGATCAGGCGTGGGATAGTCTGCACGAAGCGACCAAAAAAGCGCTCGATCGATTCAAGTAATCCTTTGCTGGCGCCACATCGCAAAACTGGCGGAGCGAAAGTTCGGGTAGTACCTGGTCGCATTTGGTAGCGCTTGCGCATATCTCAAATACCTTCAGTAACGACTGCAGACGGGGCTGTATGACGTCTTGCAGTCATCGTATGCGATAGTCAAGTAGGCGAAACAGGTACTGGCCGCATTCACTCCTCGCTGTCGTGTTATTTTATGTTGTCCATTGTCCAATGCATTAAAAGTCGTCGGCAGATATACGCTATCAGCACGCCTTACCGCGGCGACGACCTGAGACGATCTCCTCTGCAGGTCTGAACGCATTCAGCACGTAGATGCTAATATTTCTACGGCGATGACCAATGAGACGGCTACCAGTCGCGTGAGCGCCAAGTCTCGCTGAGGTATTGTTTGCCCCGCTACTTGTCCACCTATCTGTGTTGGGTTGATGCTGGCAAAGACCAGCAAGAAATTTGCCTGAGGAGAAGCCGATGTTTTGTGCGGAGAAGTCTGTTAACAGCCCTGTTACGGGTGTCGATCCGTACGAGATGCGCACGAAATCGATCCGTATTCGTGGCGCGGTGACGAGTGTGGGGCTCGAAAATTTCAGCTGGGATGTTTTGTCGCTGATCGTGCATCAGAGCGGCGTTAGCCTTAATCAACAAGTCTGCAGACTGCACGACGGTTATCTGTCGGGAAGCAACAATGCCGCAAATTTTTGTTCCTACTTACGAATCGCCTGCATGATGCATTTAACGGGTCATCTGCCCATGCGTACTGCGGCGTCGCAGGTTAATAAAAGTTCTGAACCTTTGCACCCGGGGCTCGCCAGGATAAATTGACCGCGGGCACGGTGATGGCGTTCCGCTCTTTTTTTATCCACTTTTGCTGAAAATGCCTTTGCTGCGTCGAGGTTTTGACATGCAGTGTCAACGAGCCGGTGCAGCGATGCAATGTAGTCGACGTCTTCCACTCCTTGTAAATCTACTGTTGTACTTCCCGTCTTATCCCACAAAATTTACAGCTTACGTAGTAGCCCGCCACTACCTTTTACGATCAGGCTTGTTTAATAATAAAGAGGAAGTTTAGTGCTTCTTCAAACGTACCATTGTGCGTTGATATACGAAAAATCAAAAAACAACCCGGAGACAAAAATGTCAAAAATCAGTTCGCCCGCGATGACCCTCGCACTGCTTGGCACTTTGGTAGCCGCCACGGCACCACTACATGCAGCCGATCAAACCATTGAAAAACTGAAGACGATGCATGTATCGGGCACCGACCCAAATCTGCCGTTGGTTCCACAAACTGGCAAAAACGCTGATGCGATTAAAGAAAATCTCAAGCGCATTAAAATGCCGCCTGGCTTTAACATTTCACTGTACGCCATCGTGCCCGATGCCCGTCATATGGCTGTCGCACCATCGACAAACATGTTGTTCGTCGGAACGCGCAAAACGTCAGTATGGGCAGTCACCAACCGCAACAGTGGTGATGCCGCCACCGAAGTCAAACAGTTCGCACCATCACTGAAATTCACGCAGCCGAACGGCGTGTGCTGGACCAAGGACGGATTTCTGGTTGTTGCGGAACATAACCGTGTGTTGAATTTCCCTGCCGCCGAGTTTTTCTATGAAGGCCCGGACGTAGCGGTCATGGAAGTCGTGCCACAAGGTAAATTGATTCCAGTCGAAGATGAGTCCTACAACCATGGTGCGCGTACTTGCCGCGTTGGCAAAGACGGCCAGCTCTACATCACCCTGGGTCAGCCATTCAATGTGCCACCGCGTGAGAAGTTGAAAGAATTCACGCAATGGGGCATCGGTGGCATTGTTCGCATGGACCCATTTAATGGCAGTAAGCGTGAAGTGTACGCAACCGGCATTCGTAATTCGGTCGGAATGGATTTCAATCCAAAAAATAACGACCTCTGGTTCACTGACAACCAGACCGACGGTTTGGGCGACACGATTCCTAACGGAGAAATGAATCGCGCCACCAAAAAAGGGCAGTTTTTCGGTTATCCATTCATCAATGGTACAACCCGTATTACTGAAAATGGCTACGACAAAGATCCGCTGCCAGCCAATACCGTTGCGCCTGAAGTGCTTATGGAGGCTCATGCTGCCGATTTGGGCATGGCGTTTTACACCGGCGATAAATTCCCTGCAAAATATCGCGGTGGAATTTTCTCGGCGCAGCACGGTTCATGGAACCGTACAACGCCAATCGGTGCCCGCATCATGTTCACTTCGTTAAAAGCGGACGGCTCTGCCGACAAAACCGAAGTATTTGCTGACGGCTGGCTTGACACGGCTACTCGTCAATATCGGGGTCGGCCGGTTGACGTAGCAAACCTGCCTGACGGTTCGATTCTGATATCGGATGATTTTGCCGGTGCGATCTATCGGATTACCTACTCGGGTATTTAATGCACGTGGTGTAAAAGCACTGTATTGAGTTGTGCAATGCGTCTGCAGGTTGTCGTTGAATGTTTTGTATTTAACCTGTGGACGCAGTTACCTAAAACCGCTACTAGAACGTCTCGATGAAACTTCCTTATTATTTTACCAAGCCACTGTACGCATCTCAGATCTGTATTGGTTCGTTGCTCACCTTACTGATAAGTGCGCCAGCGATTGCCGAGAGCATTGATGTCGGCAAAACCAAAGCGGTTAGCTGCACCGTCTGTCATGGCGCCAACGGCATCAGTCAAATGCCCGGCGCACCTAATCTGGCAGGACAGCAAGCGCTCTATACGACCGAACAATTGAAGAATTTCCGCAGTGGAAAGCGTACCAACGAAATCATGAACGTGATAGCCAAGCCGTTGTCGGACGCTGATATCAACGATCTTGCCGCATGGTTTGAATCGATCAAGAACGATTCACCTGCGCGCTGAATTTACTTTTGCTGCTGGTCAACCCCTGCATTCGATTAGCGTGGAAACTGTCGCTGGTAATGTTTTAATCGGCGTATTTTACGACCGACGGGCGAGTAATTTGTCTCCTCCTGCTCACCATGATTTTCATCGAGCTCAGTTACCCCATATGAGGGAACGTTCGAGCTTCGTTACTTCCTCTTTGCACGACCATTTGTTCCCCATTTCCTGATTTCAACTGCACGCCGATAGTGCTACCATCAAAAGTCAGTGTTCGATTGCTTTTGGAGAAAACGTTTGTCAACAATAGCTATACGCCCACTACCGCTAGAGATTCCCGATCCTGGCTGTACCGTGTGCAAGGATCCATTGGGTTTTGATTTTACTTTTGCATTTCAGCCGATTGTCGATGTGCGAGCGAAAAACATATTCGCTTACGAAGCTTTGGTTCGCGGTCGCAATGGCGAAGGTGCCGCAACAGTATTGGCACAGGTCAACGACGATAACCGGTATCGCTTCGATCAAGGGTGCCGCATCCGCAGTATTTTTCTAGCCCAGCAACTGGGCATGACTACGCGCATTTCGATCAATTTTTTGCCAAACGCGGTGTACCAGCCCGAGTTATGCATTCGGACGACGATTGCTGCAGCCGAAGCTGCAAATTTTCCGCTCGATCAAATTATTTTCGAAGTCACCGAGTCGGAGCAGGTGATGGAGCCTGCTAAATTGTTGTCAATTTTCAGGTACTACCGCGACCGCGGATTTGCTACCGCGATCGATGATTTCGGTGCCGGCTATGCAGGGTTGGGTTTGCTCACTGACTTCCAGCCGCACATTATCAAAATCGATATCAAACTCGTGCGTGACATCGATACCAATCTGGCAAAGCAAGCGATCGTGCAAGGTCTTTTATTAACCTGCAAAATGCTCAATATTCAGTTGATTGCCGAGGGTGTCGAAACAGCGGCTGAGGCACGCTGGTTTTTTGATAACGGCATCTACTTAATGCAGGGTTTCTATTTCGCGCGACCAGGGTTTGAGTCGTTGCCAACTATTCAGGACTGGTCGCTTACTTGAACGCAGATGCCATGACCGAACAGTCAGGAAGTTCTGATGTGCTGCCGCAATTTCATGCGGTGGCCGCGTTTGGTGTCATCGAGTCTTGTTCGGATGCACTCCTTGATCGTGTTGACTTTGGCGTTATCGGGTTTGATCAATCGGGAAATGTACGTCGATATAATTCGACTGAATCGAGGTTGGCCGGGCTGGCGCAATCTGCCGTGCTGGATCGCCATCTGTTTGATGTAGTCGCTCCCTGCATGAATAATTTTATGGAGGCGCAGCAATTTGAGGACGCGTTAGCACACGGTCGGGACATAGATACCCTTGTCGACTATGTGCTGACCTTAAGAATGCGCCCCCAGCGTGTCAAGCTGCGCCTGCTCGCGCAGCATGATGTTGCGACGCGTTATATTCTCGTGCAGCGACATCTTTGAATAAGTATTCCATGGTTGACGATCTCGCCAGCGAGCACGAAGCCCTGCTGCAGTTTTTGTACGTGGCACCGATAGGCCTGGTGCAGACCGATACGAATGGAACAATTACGCTGATCAATCCGAAGTCGGCGCAACTGTTACTACCATTGCAAAAAACGGTAGGTTTGGAAAATCTGTTCGATGCACTCGACATGGTGGCGTCGGAGTTGCGCAATCTGGCCGCCGGATTCACGCCCGCCAGTGGAACTATCTGCGACAACGTGCAGTTTCAGCTATCAGCAGGTTTGCACGACACCGCACCGGCTAAGGTTCTGGCGATTACGTTGATAAAAATTGATGCGCTGCGGTTGATGGCAGTGATCGGCGACGTCACGCAGTCGGCACGGCCCGGGCAACAACTGCGACAAAGCGATGCCTGGTTTAATGCCATCCTCACCGGGGTGAACGACTACGCGGTCTTGCCATTGTCGCACGATGGCCTGATTCCGTACTGGAATCAAAGCGTTGGCAGACTGACCGGTTTTGACGCGGCGAGTATCGTGGGTCAACCGTATGAGATTTTTTCTCCGAAAACTGCGATTAGCAGTCAACGCATGAGCGATTATTTGCATGAAGCCAACGAAAGTGGCTGGTCGCTGCGCGAAGATTGGTGCTTGCGCGCCGACGGTACCAGGTTCTGGGCCTCATTCATGCTGGCACCGGTTGAACCGTTCAGCGATATCGTTCAAGGCAATGATGCCGGATAGGCAAGCGGCACCGCCTACGACAGGGCAGTCGAGCGTGGTTATGCGCTCGTCATTCGCGATATGTCAGACCGACGCTTTGCTACTGCGGAAATGTTGCAGGCCAATTTCAGCGACTACCTGACCGGCATCGCAAACCGGCGCGCATTTTTCGATTCCGCCGATCTTGAAATCAAACGCTGGTACCGCTTTCCACGTCCCTTGTCGCTGTTGGCAATCGATGCTGACCACTTCAAAAAAACTAACGACTCTTTCGGCCATGCGGTTGGTGATACGGTGCTGCGCAACCTGGCACACTCAATTGTGCAAACGGTACGCGACATCGATATCGTTGCGCGCATTGGTGGGGAAGAGTTTGCCGTGCTGTTGCTGGGAACCGATTCACTACTCGCGGTCGAAGTTGCCGAGAGGATTCTCCATGCGATTTCGTCGTAGGTATTGCATATTGACGGCAATGAAATTCGCTATACCGTCAGTATCGGCGTGTGCACCATGACATCCGCCATGATGAGTACAACGGACCTGTTGAAGCAGGGCGACAAGGCGCTGTACATTGCGAAAAAAGCAGGTCGTAATCGGTTGGCTTTAGCAGATGATTCTGCTGTCGTGTAACTGCTTTCCCGGCAACTGTTTGCTATAGAAGTTTGCCCGCAAACGCCGCATCTCGCGACGTTTGCGGTGGTTTTAACACGTTAAGTGTGATTGGCATCAATGCAGGTCACCGATTAATGCCGACCGGTTTTTTCAGTCGTCATCGTCGTCGTCATGCTTGTGATGCTTGTGATGATGATGTTTGCGATGATATTCGTACCGGTCGTCATCGTCGCGTTGGTAGTAGTAAGTACGCTCCGGCACAATAGCGATCCGTTCTTGATCAATCACGGTGCGGCAACGTTGCACGGTGTTATATCCAGATGACCCGGAAATCCGGTCTCCAACCACTGCGCCGGTGGCAGCGCCAACTGCCGTCGCGGCGACGCGGCCATTGCCACGACCAATTTGATTTCCCAACAAACCACCGGTCAGTCCGCCAACAATCGCTCCACCATAACCGCCGGCTCCGGGTTGCGCGACTTGTTCATTCCAGCATTCCTGCCGCGGATGATTAATGGTACGGTATTCGGTTGCACTTGCGGTGAGTGGAATGGCTAAAACGAAAGCCACTCCTGCAAGTATTTTTGTCAGACCAGATTGATCACGCGCTGATTTTTTTTGAGGATGTGTTCGCATAACGTTCTCCCGATATTGGATGTATCAAACAGGCCTAATGATAATAAAAAAAATCCAGGCCGTGCCCCCGCAAGCCGTTTCAGCGGTAAGAATTTGTAATTGCGCATATTGCAGTCGGTAAAACAAAAATGCGCGCTCGAACATGAGCACGAAGCGCATGCTCAGCATAGTCGCCGCGGTCATATCGAGCCATTATCCGCACCGCGGTTACGCGGACCGACGAAAGCAATTTCATGCTACGATCTCGTCAAAATTAACCGACCATGAAACTACCCATTTCCCTCCGACGCATCGCCGCGAGTCTGACGCTAATAAGCCTGCTGTTCATGCAGCTGGCGATTGCGTCGTATGTTTGCCCCGTGCCTGCACCGGCCGTGGTGAATTACTCAGACAGTACGGCGATGTCGATGCCGTGCCATCGCGGAGATCACGATCAGCCGGGTCTTTGCCACGTACATGCAAGCGAGATCGGAAACAAGCTCTCGCTGGACAAATCGGAGGCTCCCGTCGTACACGCTTTCTTGCCTGTCCAGATGGCACAGACCATCACCTTGTCGGCAGTCGATCCGATGATTGGTAACCAGCGTGAACGACTTGACGTGCACTTTCGCGCTACTGCGCCCCCCGCAACGCTTCTCAACTGCTGTTTCCGTATTTAATCCCTAGTCTGCCTTCCAACTAGCCGGGCGTTACTTTCGTCCGGACACTGTTTGCGTTGCATTCTGGAGCTTTCATGATCTTCTTTCTCGTACGTCCATCGCGGACTTCTCGCCTGGTTGCAGGCTTGCTCGGCGCGTCACATCTGTGCTTGTCTGTGACCGCATTCGCCGTCAATAATGCACCTGCGCCACTGACGCTGGGTCACGCGCAGCAATTTGCACTGACACGATCAAGTCTGATTGCGGCACAGGATTTTGCTGCTGGTGCATCACGTGATATGGCCGTGGTCGCCGGCCAGCGTCCCGATCCGGTGCTTAAATTCGGCGTCGATAATTTACCTGCGAATGGCAACGATCGCTTCAGCCTGACGAAGGATTTCATGACGATGCGCCGCGTCGGCGTGATGCAGGAACTAACGCGCGCCGACAAGCGCAGTGCCCGCCGCGATAAATACGAGCGCATGGCCGACAAGGCTGTTGCCGACAAAACGGTGGCAATCGCTAATTTGCAGCGCGATACCGCATTAGCGTGGCTTGACCGTTATTTTGCCGAACAGACGCTGGTAATCGTCGCTGAGCAAACCGCACAGGCTCGTCGCGAGATTGCGGCGGCAGATGAGGCGTACCGCAGCGGTAAGGGGAGCCAGGCCGATATCTTCGCAGCGCACAGTGCGCTAACGCTGATCGAAGATCACGGCAGCGAAGCGCGACGCAGACTGGCCAATGCTAAAACCATGCTTGCCCGCTGGAGTGGACAACCTGCAAATGCGCCGCTCGCCAATCCGCCGCTGATGGACACGATCCGTTTAGATGCTGCCATGCTTGATACCGAGCTCGATCATCATCCAGAAATCACCGCACTGCGCATGCAGGAAGCGGTTGCGCGCGCTGATGTGAAGATCGCCGAGGCCGAAAAGAAAAGTGACTGGACAGTGGAAGTGGCCTATCAGCAGCGCGGACCAGCGTTTTCGAACATGCTCTCGATCGGTTTTTCCGTGCCGATTCAGTGGGATCAAAAAAATCGGCAGGATCGCGAAATCGCAGCGAAAAATGCGTTGGCAGAGCAAACCAAAGCCGAACGCGATGACATGCTGCGCAGCCATGTCGCAGAGACGCGCGTTCAAATTAACGAGTGGGAAAACGGACGCGAGCGCATTGACCGATATCGCAAAGAATTGCGGCCACTTGCGCACCAGCGCACGGAGGCAATGGTTGCCGCGTATCGGGGTGGCAAGGCCGCACTTGCCGACGTGCTTGCAGCGCGACGCGCCGAGATCGATCTGCTCCTGCAGATCGTGCAGCTTCAGGCAGATACCGCGCAGCGCTGGGCGCGTCTGAATTATCTGCTGCCCGATGAAAGCGTGATGGCGGCAGGCCAGATGGATGCGATGCACTCGACCGGAGAAACGAAATGAATAATAAAAACAAGATCGCCCTCCTTGGCGCCGTGGTAGTTACCGTTATCTCTGCGGCTGGATTTGGTTTGTACCGTTTCGGCATGCATCGCGGCATGAACATGTCAGCTGACATGGCTGCGCCGGGTAATGGGGCAGCAGCCGCAGCAGCCGGGAAAAAACCGTTGTACTGGCATGACCCGATGGTGCCCGGTCAGAAATTTGACAAACCCGGCAAATCTCCTTTCATGGACATGATGCTGGTACCCGTCTACGGCGGTGACGATGGCGATGACGGCAAGGTCGTCATCAGTTCGCGCATGCAGCAAAACCTCGGTGTGCGCACCGCGGAAGCCATCCGCGAAAAAGTGGCGTCGTCCTTTGATGCGGTGGGCAGCGTTGCCTACAACGAGCGCGATGTCGCCGTGGTGCAGGCGCGCAGCAACGGTTTTATCGAACGCCTGTACGTGCGCGCTCCGCTCGATTCGGTTAGAAAAGGTCAGGCGCTGGTCGATCTGTATGTGCCCGACTGGATCGCTGCGCAGGAAGAATTTTTGACTGCCCGCCGATTACAAGGTAGCGGCATCGACGGATTGGTTGATGGTGCACGCCAACGTATGCGGCTTGCCGGAATGAGTGATCCGCAAATTCGACAGGTTGAGTCGAGCGGCAAAGTACATGCGCGCACCACGCTAACCGCGCCGATTGGTGGCGTGGTGGCAGAACTGTTCGCCCGCGAAGGCATGACGGTGATGAACGGCGCGCCACTATTCAGACTCAATGGGCTGTCCACCGTCTGGGTCAACGCCGAAGTTCCTGAAAATAACGCCGGACAGATTCGTTCTGGCAGTCAGATCGAAGCGCAAACCGGAAGCATGCCGGGCGTGATTTTCAAAGGAAGAGTCAGCGCGATTCTGCCCGAAATCAACGCCGCTACCCGTACGCTGAAAGCACGTATCGAGCTGGCCAATCCGCGCGGTGAACTGGTACCGGGCATGTTTGTGACGCTGCATTTTTCACCCGCAGCCAATACAGAAAAATTAACGATCCCGACCGAGGCCGTCATTCAAACCGGCACGCGCAGTGTCGTCATGGTTGAGCAGGGCGCCGGCAAGTTTGCACCGGTCGATGTCGTTATCGGCAGTGAAAGTAACGGTCGCTCTGAGGTGCGTAAAGGATTGGAAGTCGGCCAAAAGGTGGTCGTATCCGGTCAGTTTCTGATTGATTCGGAAGCTAGTCTCAAAGGCACCGAGACACGCATGGGTGACAGTGCAGCGCCAGCAGCACCAGCGGCACCGGCGGCACCAGCGGCAGGAGCGACAAAACCAGCCGAGCCGATCCATCACGGCGTCGGCAAAGTTGAAAAAATCGATGCCGATCAGGTGACGATTTCGCACGGCCCGATAGCGTCGTTGCAATGGGGGCCGATGACGATGGGCTTTAACTTGCCTGCTACTGGATTGCCTAAAAATGTGGCAGTCGGTGACACGGTCAATTTTGATATCAAGGCCCTCAAGGATGGCCAGTTTGGTATCACCACCATCACGCCAACGGCGACCAAACCATGATCGCGCGGCTGATACGCTGGTCGATCGTCAACCGGTTTCTGATACTGCTGGCAACACTCATGCTCACTGCGTGGGGTATCTGGTCGCTGGCCCGTACGCCGCTGGATGCGCTGCCCGATCTATCGGATGTGCAGGTCATCATTCGCACCACCTACCCGGGCCAGGCACCGCAGATCGTTGAAAATCAGGTGACCTATCCGCTCACCACCACGATGCTGTCGGTGCCGGGTGCGAAGACCGTACGCGGCTATTCGTTCTTCGGTGATTCGTTCGTCTACATTTTGTTTGACGATGGGACCGATCCCTACTGGGCCCGATCACGCGTGCTGGAGTATCTGAATCAGGTGCAATCGCGTCTGCCACCGCAAGCCAAAGCCTCGCTTGGGCCGGACGCAACCGGCGTCGGTTGGATTTACGAATACGCATTGACCGACCGCAGCGGCAAGATGGACCTGTCGCAGTTGCGCGCCTTGCAGGACTGGTTTTTAAAATACGAATTAAAGACGGTCGCAAACGTGTCTGAAGTCGCCAGTATCGGCGGCATGGTGCGCCAATACCAGATCGTGTTGGACCCCGACAAACTGCGCGCCTACAACATTCCCCACCGCAAAGTCATCGATGCGGTGCAACGCGCCAATCAGGAAACCGGTGGTTCGGTGCTTGAACTCGGCGAGGCCGAATATATGGTTCGGGCATCGGGCTATCTGCAATCGCTGGACGATTTCCGTAAGATTCCATTGATGACGACCGATGCTGGCGTCTCTGTACGATTGGGTGACGTCGCACGCATTCAACTCGGACCTGAAATGCGACGCGGTATCGCGGATCTGAATGGCGAGGGCGAAGTTGCTGGCGGCGTAATCATTATGCGGTCCGGCAAAAATGCGTTGGATACGATCGATGCCGTCAAACAGAAACTAACAACGCTCAAAGCCAGTTTGCCAGCCGGTGTTGAGATCGTACCGGTATACGATCGATCGAATCTGATCAAGCGTTCGGTGACCAACCTAGAACATAAATTGATCGAGGAATTCATCGTCGTGGCGCTCGTCTGCGCCATCTTTCTATTTCATTTGCGCTCGGCGCTGGTGGCGATTATTTCCCTGCCACTGGGCATATTGGCGGCGTATCTGGTGATGTACTACCAGGGCGTGAACGCCAACATCATGTCGCTCGGCGGTATCGCAATTGCGATTGGTGCGATGGTTGATGCAGCAGTGGTCATGATTGAAAACGCCCACAAACATATCGAAGCGTGGAACCATGCGCATGCGGGGCAGAAGCTGGAGGGTGAAACCCATTGGCAGGTGATCGGTGATGCAGCAGCTGAGGTCGGGCCAGCACTGTTTTTTTCGTTGCTGATTATTGTGCTGTCGTTCATTCCGGTCTTCACGCTGGAAGCGCAGGAGGGGAGGCTGTTCGCGCCACTGGCCTTCACCAAAACCTATGCCATGGCCGCCGCTGCCGCGCTCGCAGTAACGTTAATTCCGGTGCTGATGGGCTATCTGATTCGCGGCAAAATTCCGCAGGAACAAGCCAATCCGTTGAATCGGTTCTTGATTGCGATTTATCGACCGCTGCTGGAGCGGGTATTGCGTTTTCCGAAAATGACGGTGCTCGTCGCTGCAGTAATTGCCGTCATCACGATCTGGCCAATGTCGCGGCTGGGTGGCGAATTTATGCCGCCGCTCGATGAAGGCGACGTGCTGTATATGCCATCTGCGTTACCCGGTATCGGTGCCGGCAAAGTTGCCGAGCTGTTGCAGCAAACCGATCGATTGATCAAAACAGTGCCGGAAGTACAAAGCGTATTCGGCAAAGCTGGACGTGCCGAGTCGGCTACCGATCCGGCACCGCTGGAGATGTTTGAAACCACCATTCAGTTCAAGCCGCACGATCAATGGCGTGCCGGTATGACGCCCGACAAACTGATCGATGAACTCGACCGTATCGTCAAGGTACCGGGCTTGTCGAATATCTGGGTACCACCGATTCGTAACCGCATCGACATGCTGGCTACTGGCATCAAGAGCCCGGTGGGCGTCAAGGTGGCAGGCATGAGCCTGCAGGAAATCGATCGCTTAACCGGTGAGATCGAGCGCGTCGTCAAGCAAGTGCCGGGCGTGTCGTCGGCACTGGCAGAACGTTTGAATGGCGGGCGCTATGTGGATATCAAGATCGATCGCGATGCCGCTGCGCGTTACGGCCTCAATATCGCCGATGTGCAAAGCGTGGTGTCGGCAGCGATTGGTGGCGACAATATCGGCGAGACGGTGGAAGGCTTGCAGCGCTTTCCGATCAACGTGCGCTATCCGCGTGAAGTGCGCGACTCGGTCGAGAATTTGCGACAACTGTCGCTACTCACCGAGCGCGGTGCGCAGATCCGGTTGGGTGACGTGGCGGCGATCAAGATCAACGACGGACCGCCGATGCTGAAAAGCGAAAACGCGCGCTTGTCTGGCTGGGTGTATGTCGATATCCGCGGTCGCGATCTGAGCTCAGCCGTGCATGAAATGCAGCAGGCAGTCGCCAAGCAGGTCAAGCTGCCACCCGGTTATTCGATTGCCTGGTCAGGGCAGTTCGAATACCTGGAGCGTGCCACTGCCAAGTTAAAAGTGGTGGTGCCGGCAACGCTGCTGATTATTTTTGTGCTGCTGTATTTGACCTTCAACCGGCTTGATGAAGCGGCATTGATCATGGCAACGCTGCCGTTTGCCCTTGCCGGCGGAGTCTGGCTGCTGTGGCTGCTTGGTCATAATCTGTCGGTCGCCAGTGGTGTGGGATTCATTGCGCTGGCTGGTGTCTCGGCGGAATTCGGCGTGATCATGCTGCTGTATTTGAAAAACGCGTGGGAAGAGCGACTGGCAGCGGGTCATACAAGCGAAGTGGATTTGCTGGACGCAATTCGCGAAGGGGCGGTGTTGCGGGTGCGGCCCAAGGCAATGACGGTCGCCGTCATTATCGCGGGGTTGGTGCCGATCATGATTGGGTCAGGTACAGGTTCAGAAGTGATGCAACGCATTGCTGCACCGATGGTGGGTGGCATGATCACTGCGCCGTTATTGTCGATGTTTGTGGTGCCGGCGGTTTATTTGTTGTTGCGGCGTAGAGGGATGCGCGCACGGTGATTGCGTAGTTATCGTGCGTGATGCGTGATGCGTGATCCGTGCTGCATGCAGCATGCAGCAAACTGCGCAATGCGTGATTGAGCAATTTGCTGCCAGCACGTGCCAGGGCGTTCTGACCGAAAGATCTTGCAACGCCATAAAGTAAAATGACGCGACTGGCATCAAGCTGGTCGCGTCAATCAATCAAACAATCAAACCAGATTATTTACCGCAAGCCTTGCCATGATCAGGCCGGCTGCCCTTCGCAGTGGCTTCGGTCTCACTCATGTAAACACCTGATTTGGTCTTGCCATAAAACCGCGTACCAGGGCAATGATAAACCTTGGTGTCAGTATTAACCCAAACGCTGTTGGCTGTTGCGCCGGCCACAGGTGCTGCTGCTGTTTTTGTTGCCGCCGGTGCAGCCGCTGGAGTTGCTGGCGTTGTTGCAGCGGGTACAGCTTTTGCTGCAGGTGCTGGTGCTGTGGCAGGTGTAGCAGGTGCGGCTTTAGCGACAGGTGCTGCAGATGGAGCCGGTGCGGGCGCCGCCATTTTCATCGGTTCTGCTTTCTTTTCTTCCTTGATGTCGCCTTTCTTTTCGAGAGCATTTTTGTCGGCTTTGGCTTCTACCTTAGCCTCTGCTTTTACTTCTGCTTTCTTATCGGCTTTTGCTTCAGCCACTTTATCCGCTTTTTTTTCTGCTTTGGCGTCAGCCTTTTTTTCGGCTTTTACTTCAGCTTTCTTATCAGCTTCTGCTTTTTCCGCTGCTTTTGTTTCAGCCTTGGTTGGCTCAGCAACGTACCAAGTCTTGATACCTTTGTGACCGGAACACGCACCTGCTTTGGTAGCTGCGTTGCTGTAGCTGCCGTCTTTGCACAGACCCGTCGAGCCGGCCGGTGCTGCCGCTGGCGCTTGCGCAAAGGCAGCGCTGGCAAAAAGACTCAATAATATCGAGGTAGACAGGGAAGATAGTTTCATGGAGAACTCCGAGGTAGGGTAGGAATGCAGTGCGCAATATGGAATGCGCTACGGAACAGCATTGGTGGGGCAACTAAATCCACATGGCATTGCCATGTTCCGTACCTTAACCCCTCATGTTCCCATGTGGTTGACATGGCGCAGATAACGGGCCTGCGTTTATTTAATACGGCGCGTGTCGTTTGCCCGCATCAACAGCTCGATTGTGGTTTCAAGCCGGATCATGCGCTCAGTGAGATTTTCCAGTCGGGTTTGCTGCGCCTTGATCACTTCACCCTGACGCACGACCTTGTCTTCGAGTTTGATCATCGATGTCAAGGCAGCCCAGACGCGTTCTGTAACGCCCATCAGCGCGCCTTCCGGGTTGCTACGGTGGGCGACTCCATCGCCGCGATACGTTCATTGCTGGCAGCAACAAAAGCGAGCATGTCGTCGATCGCATCAATCGCTCTGGTCGACGATGCCAGCGCTGCATCAGCCAGCGTGCCAAGTTCTTCATCTGCTTCGGATGAATTGTAGGCAGTCGCGCCGCGGCGCATTAATTCGGATACTGGCAAGCCCAGCTTTTTGGCTTTTGCGGTAATGACTCTTTTTTCTTGCGCAGTAGCTTGTACGACAATCCGTTCAACAGCGGTGGCAGCCATCAGGTGTCCTTGGTTCGGGGAGCCTGTACATGGACAGGCAATGTACATAGTCTAGCGTTTGTCGGGCACTTGTCAATCAGCGCTTGCGTTGTAGCCGATTAATGCGCATGCACTAGTGGGTAGATCACCAATCCTGCCAACGCGGCAGCGATGACGACAAATGGCTCTGGTAATTTTTTGAAGCGCCATAGCAACGCAATAGCCAGCAACGCAATGATTACCGTGGGCAGGTCGACAATCGATCGACGCGCAATCACGATCACCGATCCGCTAATCGCGCCAATCGCAGCAGCGGTAATGCCATCGACAAACGCGAGCACCCCTGGAAGCCGTCCGTATTTTTTGAAGTAGGGCGCTGGCACCACCGTAAATAGATAGCAAGGAATAAAGGTCGCCAACGCGGCTGTGGTCGCACCGGCAAATCCGGCGATCAGATAACCAATGAATCCCACCGTGATGACCACCGGGCCGGGTGTGATCATCGCAACCGCCACCGCGTCGACAAATTGCTTGTCGTTGAGCCAGTGGTGCTCGGTCACCACACCGCCGTACAAAAACGGCACAATCGCCAACCCCGAGCCGAATACGAACGCACCTGCCTTCGCAAAAAAAGCGCCGATTTGCGTTAGAAGAGACAAATCAGCGGTGCTGATCATGCTGGAAAAAGCCGGCAGCGAAGCCATACTCAAGCCGTGAAGATCATCCCGCTTGAACCAGTTTGGTGGTGCCCGTAATAACCAGACCAGCACACCAGCCGCAATGAATAGCCACGCGTTTTCTGATTCGGTGATGGCAGTGACTGCCACTAGCGTCAAATAAATTACCCACAATAGTTTGTCATTGCCTAAATTTTTAGCAGTCAATTTTTGCGAGCTCAGTGCAATGATGCCAATAACTGCCGCACCGACGCCATAAAAAACGGCTTGCATCCATGCCAGTCCGCCGAACCGCAAATACGCCCAGCCGAGTCCCACCACGATTGCAAATGACGGCAGCACAAAGGCAATGCCGGCGAGCGTGGCACCGATCAATCGGTAATGCACGTAGCCAAGATAGATCGCCAGTTGCGCGGCCAACGGTCCAGGTGCCAGCTGCGCCAGCGCGAGTCCTTCGCGGTAGTCTTCCTCGCTGATCCACTGCCTGCGCTCGACGAGATCACGATACATGTAACCGACCAACGCAACTGGCCCACCGAAGCCGGTGGTGCCGAGTCGCAGCATGTACAAAATAATCTGCAGTAGCGAGTAGGTGGGCTGCATGAATCCCTTGTTGAAAATGGTCGCTCCAGTTCGGGGAAAACCGTGCGATGCAATCAGTGATGGATAACGAAGCTACGCTAGTGTAGCGTGCCGTCCAAAGAAAAAACCGGGCGAAACCTGGTGCTTAACGATTGGTCAGCGTGACACCCACAATCGTCAACGCACCACCAATCACCATCGACATCAACACCGGCTCGCCCAGCAACAGCGCGGCGAGCAAGATGCCGCAGACCGGTACCAGATTATTGAACACCGACGTGCGC
>JAYTZV010000181.1:0-4496 GCA_043741695.1 Burkholderiales bacterium | reverse complement strand
GCAGTGCACACGCACCTTTTTCACAAGATGGTTGCCTGCTGTTTGTCAAATTGTGGCAGTTCGCTGCCGATGATCTGACGTCGTTGCGTATCGATACGCAATCCGCACAGTGGTATCAAGGAATGGTGCCGGGATTGACAGTGCTGCCGCTGCACAACCATGACGGTGTCAATACCGCATTGGTACGCTGGGCTCCCGAGACGCAGTTTCAGCAGCATGTGCATCCGGGCGGCGAAGAAATAATGGTGTTGTCTGGGGTATTTTCAGATGAGTACGGGAATTATCCGGCAGGGTCATGGCTGCGTAGCCCGAGCTACAGCCGCCATACACCATTTACGGGGCCGGAAGGTGCGCTGATCTATGTGAAAACGGGTCACCTTGGCGCGACTTTTATGGACCCTGTTCGTGACACAGCGACCGCAGAGTTATAGCGGCTCGCATTGCCAATCGACCCTGCTTGAAGAGACTTGCAACAACCTCGTCAATGCGCCGGCTGTGGCAAAGACGCTCGGAGTGCCAAGCAATATCCTGAATCATTCCTACGTTTGACCTCGGGCGTTTAGTGCCCGATTCGTTACATTTTTTTGCTTGATGGCCGGTAAAACATAGATCACCACCACTGCGCTGGCAGCGCACTACGCCGGCCCATTGCTCGTTGTGGAGCGAACAACTCTGGGCATGCAGTTGGCCGATGTGCCCGCTGTATTTATCGCCGATACAGTCGCCTGAAAAATGCCAATGCGATTGGTTTATGCCGTTGTTGCCACAAATTTTTGCGGTGCTGGGTGCGGCAAGGCTGCTTGGCGCGGGCACCACATTCGGTCTCTGATGGCGAGCGCCTCGCACTGCGCGAAATTGATCATCTGTTCAATATGCACGAAGAAGGAAAAATATGTCGAGTACATCATCAGACGGTTCAGTGAAAACCATTTTTTACGCGCTGGCTGCCAATGCCGGAATCGCGTTATTCAAATTTGGGGCAGCGGCCTTTACCGGTTCGGGCGCGATGATGGCAGAAGCCATTCACTCGGTTTCAGATTGTGCCAATCAAGGCTTACTTCTGCTAGGCATCAAGCAAGCGAAAGCGCCCGAAACAGAGGACCATCCGCTGGGCCAACATCGGGTCGTGTACTTCTGGTCGATGGTGGTTGCGCTGTTACTGTTTTGCGTGGGCGGCGTATTTTCTTTGTATGAAGGTGTGGTTCGCATTCTGCATCCCGAACCCGTTGAAAATACTCTGGTAGCGCTTGGCATTCTGGCGCTCTCGATGGTGTTGGAGGGAATGTCGCTCGCCGGCGCGTTGAAAGAAATCAAAAAAATCTCCGGCGGAAAACCATTTTTCAAATGGTTCCGGGAGACGCGTCAATCTGAGCTTTTAGTCGTCGCCGGCGAAGAAATTGCGGCCTTAGCGGGACTGACTGCTGCCTTCATCGCGGTTGTGTTGACTGCGCTCACCGGCAATCCGCTCTTCGATGCGCTCGGCTCTTGCGTAGTAGGCGCGATCCTCATCGTGGTCGCGCTGCTTTTAATGCGTGAGTTGAAGGGACTGATTGTCGGCGAGTCAGCATCACCCGAGCTGAGGGCAGAGATCACTGCGTTCATCAAAGCACAGCCAGAAATTGCTGAAGTGTTTCGGATCATCACCTTGGCGCAAGGCGAGAAAATGATCATCGCTGTGAAAGCAAAACTGAGGGAGCAGACGTCGGTGGAGAAAATGGTCGAGGACATTAATTGCGTCGAGGATCGCATTCAGGCTAAATTCCCTCAGGCGCGCTGGATCTTCTTTGAGCCTGACGTCAAGTAGCATGCCCTACGGTTTGCCATTCACCCGAGCTCACGAATTGAGCAATCGGGATTGCCACCGACGTGTAGTGACTCGATCCACATGATCGCGATCTACCTAATCGCGAATCTCCAGCTTCCGATTCAAACTCAACGCACCGAGAGTGCATGCAGCGCCAGAAATCAGATACAGGCTGACATACGCAAGACCGAAATGCGATGCCAGTCCGAGCGCCACCAACGGTGCAAAACCTGCGCCGACCAGCCATGCCAGGTCTGAGGTCAACGCAGCACCGGTATAGCGATATTTACTGGCGAAATTTGCGGTGACCGCACCAGCGGCCTGGCCATATGACAAACCAAGCAAGCTAAAGCCGATCAGAATAAATACGTTTTGGCCGCCTTCACCGCTGCTCATCAACATCGGAACAAATCCGCTCAACAAGGCAATCAACAACGCAGAAATGCCGAGCATGTTACGGCGTCCGATACGGTCAGCGACAAGGCCCGAGATAATGACGCACACCGCCATTAGCGCCGCACCAATTACCTGTATCACCAGAAAATCGCTGAGCGAGCGTTGCGAGTACAAGCTGATCCACGAGAGTGGAAACACCGACACCAGATGGAATAGCGCGTAGCTGGCAAGCGCAGCAAGCGCACCGATGACCAGATTCGCACCCTGCGAACGGATCATTTCGAACGCGTTGGTCGGTTCGAGTTCGCGCTCGTCGAGCAGGCGCGAATATTCGTTCGTTGTGACCAGACGAAGACGCGCAAACAATGCAACCACGTTGATGGCAAAGGCGACATAGAACGGATAACGCCATCCCCAGTCGAGGAAATCTTGCGTGGTTAAGTTAGCCACCAAAAACGCGAACAAGCTGCCAGCAATGATGAAACCCACTGGCGCGCCAAGCTGACCCAACATCGCATACCATCCGCGTTTGTGTTCCGGTGCATTCAAAGCCAGCAGCGACGGCAGACCATCCCACGAACCACCCAGTGCAATGCCTTGTCCGATGCGCAGCAGCGAGAGCAACACGATCGCTGCGAAACCCATATGCTGGAAGGTGGGTAAAAATGCAATACCGGCAGTCGACACGCCAAGTAAAAATAACGCCGATGTCAGCTTGACCTCCCGCCCGAAACGCTGCTGGATCGCCATGAAGGCAACCGTACCGAAAGGCCGCGCCAAAAATGCAAATGAAAAAATCAGGAACGAATAGAGCGTCCCTTCAAGGCGTGCCTCGTTCGGGAAAAACACCGCCGGGAACACCATCACCGAAGCAATGGCATAAACAAAAAAATCGAAATATTCGGAAGCGCGGCCAATGACGACACCAATGGCAATTTCACCGGGCTCGATGGTACCGTGGTGCAGCGATGCGCTTTGGCGCCCGCCGTCCAAACCTGCGATGGTCGGCTGACTGGCTACTGCGGCTGTGAGGTGCGGTGTGGTTTGCATGACGCGCTTCCTGACTAAGGACTGGATCGGTAACAGGCTGCATGATGCCACGCGCAGGGCGATTCGGGGATAGGACAAAACGTCCTATTGCGGTGAGGCAGTACAAGTTCTACAGTGAACACCTCTGCAAGTTCGAACTGGATATCACAGCATGATTTCACTGCTCGCTCGCCTCTCACTTTCCCTGACGGTTATTCTACTCGCCGGCTGTAATACGGTGTTGATGAATCCATCTGGTGACATCGCCAACCAGCAATCGCATCTGTTGATTGTATCGACGCTGCTGATGTTGATCATTATTGTTCCAGTCATCCTGCTGACGATTTTGTTCGCATGGCGCTACCGCAAAAACAATGCCAACGCCACCTACACGCCAGAATGGGACCATTCAACGATGCTGGAGTTGATCATCTGGGGCGGGCCTCTGCTGATTATTATTGCGCTCGGTTTAATTACCTGGATCAGTACCCACACGCTTGATCCCTATCGCCCGCTGACGCGCATCGACGCCTCGCGCGCGGTTGCGCCAAATACAAAGCCGTTGACAGTGGAAGTTGTAGCGCTTGACTGGAAATGGTTATTTATTTATCCAGAGCTTGGTATTGCTAGCGTCAATGAACTTGCCGCGCCGATCGACGTGCCAATCCGGTTCAAGATCACCGCATCGACTGTGATGAATTCGTTTTTTATTCCTGCGCTTGCCGGACAAATTTACGCAATGCCCGGCATGGAAACGTCGATGCACGCAGTAATCAACAAGGTTGGCGATTACGACGGCTTTTCAGCCAATTACAGCGGTGCTGGTTTTTCCGACATGCGCTTCAAGTTTCATGGCATGACACCGGACGACTTCCAGCGCTGGGTGAACCGGTCGAAATCGAGCGCTACGATGTTGCACCGTGCAGATTACGTTCAGCTGGAGCAGCCGAGCAATCGTGAACCGGTACATCTCTACAGCCATGTCGATAGCGATTTATTCCACGCCATTGTCAATCGCTGTATAGCGCCACAAGCGGTATGTATGGACGCAACAATGAGTGGTGATGCGCACGCCGCGATGCATCACGGCGAAAAATGAAATTCCAGCGGTAACTGTTTTAACCGATTCACAGTGACGACAAAACGATCGCGCAACGTGCGCATCACATGTAATTTTTCGGAGAGCGACAATGTTTGACAACGTTGATCTGACCAAACTGATTTTCGGTCGGCTGAGCTGGGAAGCGATACCGATTCATGAACCGAT
>JAYTZV010000180.1:0-1466 GCA_043741695.1 Burkholderiales bacterium | reverse complement strand
ATCGGCAACTGCGTGATGCGCTGAATGCGGCAGCGGCAAAAAAACACGTGCGGGTGTTTTATCCCGAGCTGGAATTTTGTACCGATAACGGCGCGATGATCGCGTTTGCCGGTGGCATGCGGCTGATGCGCAATCCGGCGCTGGCAACCCGAAATTATGCGTTCAACGTCCGTCCGCGCTGGCCGCTGGCGGAATTGACCGCGGCTTGATAACGTCAGTTTGACAGCGTTATTTTGAGGGCGCTATCTTGATCCGGTAGACGATTTTTTTCCGAGTCGTCCTTCTTTACCGCGTATCAAATTATTGATATTGGCGCGATGCCGATAGATCAGCAGCGCACTCATCGCCACTACAGCGATCAACATGGGATCGACGCCAAACAACAGGCCGTAATAAAACGGCGCGAATACGCTGGCCACCAATGCGGCCAACGATGAATACCGGAACGCATACGCGATCACGAGCCAGGTCACCAGCGTTGCCAGCCCGAGCCACGGATTAATTCCAAGTAGCACGCCCAGCGCAGTCGCGACACCTTTGCCACCGACGAAGCGGAAAAAAATCGGCCACAAATGTCCCAGAAAAACCGCGATCGCAACCAGCGCGATACCGCTATCGGCAACACCATATACCGGGCCGTAATGCAGCGCCAGCCACACCGCCAACCAGCCTTTGAAGCCGTCGCCGAGCAAGGTCAATACCGCTGCGGCCTTGTTGCCGCTGCGCAGTACGTTGGTTGCGCCCGGGTTTTTCGAGCCATAGGTGCGCGGGTCCGACAGGCCGAACAGTTTGCTGACGACGACGGCAAACGAGATCGATCCGATCAGATAGGCGATGAGGACAAACAACAGCGTTGGCATGCGTGCTCCGGATTGTGTTGGGTGATGACGGGTGCAGTCTATTCGTCGATTGCGCAATTGACTGCTTGCGCAGCCACTACGTTAGTCAACACCTGCGGTGCGATGCCGAGCAAATAACCACGGCGGCCGCCATTGATATAAATGATATTGAGCGAAAGGATGCCTTCTTCTACATAGACCGGCATCGCTTTTTTTGTGGCGAATGGTGAAGTGCCGCCCACCATGTATCCCGAGTGTCGCTGTGCCACATCCGGCTTGCACGGCTCGATCGATTTGCGACCGGTCTGGCGCGCCAGATTTTTGGTCGAGACCTTGCGGTCGCCGTGCATCAGCACGATCAGCGGTTTGGCCGATTCATCCTGCATCACCAATGTTTTTACCACCGCATGCTCATCGACCCCGAGTTCACGCGCCGACACCGCAGTACCACCGTGTTCTTCGTACGCATACGGATGCTCGCTGAAAACGACGCCGTGCTGCTTCAAAAACTGGGTGGCCGGCGTTTCCGAGATGTGCTCTTTTTTTGCCATGCGTGCTACGCTCAAGCGGAATCAGGAGCTCAATTATGCCGCATGAAATTCACTTTGCGACCTTTAATGTACTCAA
>JAYTZV010000179.1:0-4519 GCA_043741695.1 Burkholderiales bacterium | reverse complement strand
GACAATGCGCGCCTGCAAGCCGATCAAATAGGTTTTTACTGCTGCGGTAGAGACAGAAGACATTCAACGAACGCAAAAAATCGACAACGCGCATTGTACTCTGGGCGACATTACGTGTTGCCTCGCGTCAGTGGCACGATCTGATCGAAAAAAATGACACCCACTTCATCCCGGCCGCTTGACCGCGCGCCAGCCAATATCGCGGCGAAATTGCGCGCCATCGAAATGAATTTGATCGACCGCCTGATACGCCTGCTTCTGCGCGACCTTGACGCTGTCGCCCATGCCGACCACACACAGCACGCGTCCACCCGATACCGTCAATTGACCCTCGTTTAACGTGGTGCCAGCATGAAAAGTCATGCAGTCGACAGTCTCAGCGGGAATGCCGGTAATCAGATCACCCTGACGCGGCGTATCCGGATAATTAGCGGCGGCCATCACAACACCAAGTGCAGTGCGGCGATCCCATTCCAGTTCAACGGTATCGAGCGTGCCGTTGACCGCATGTTCCATCACGCCGAGCAAATCGGTTTTCAGGCGCGCCATGATTGGCTGGGTTTCGGGGTCACCCATGCGGCAGTTGAATTCGACCGTCTTCGGATTGCCTTTGTCGTCGATCATCAGACCCGCATACAAAAAGCCTGTGAACGGCATACCGTCCTTGGCCATGCCTTGCACGGTCGGCACGATAATCTCGCGCATCACGCGGGCATGAATTGCCGGGGTCACTATCGGTGCGGGTGAATACGCGCCCATGCCACCCGTGTTCGGTCCGACGTCGTTATCCTGCAAGCGTTTGTGATCCTGGCTGGTGGCTAGCGGAAGAATATTTTTGCCATCGACCATAACGATGAAGCTCGCTTCTTCGCCCTGCAAAAATTCTTCGATGACCACGCGCGCACCGGCATTACCGCGCTTGTTATCGGCCAGCATCATGTCGATCGCAGAATGCGCTTCAGCGAGAGTCATCGCTACCACCACGCCTTTGCCCGCCGCCAGACCATCAGCCTTGATGACGATCGGTGCGCCGTGAATATCGACAAACGCATGCGCTCCCGCCGTATCGGAAAACGTTTGATAGCGCGCAGTTGGAATCTGATGCCGCATCATGAATGCCTTGGCAAAATCCTTCGAGCTTTCCAGCTGCGCGGCTTCTTTGGTGGGTCCAAAAATTTTCAGGCCGCGATCGCGAAACAGATTGACTATGCCACCTGCCAGCGGTGTTTCCGGCCCGACCAAGGTCAGGGCGATATGTTCGTCGATCGCAAATTGTGCCAGTGCTGCATGGTCGGTGATGGCAACATTCTGCAACCGGTTATCGAGCGCCGTGCCGCCGTTGCCGGGCGCAACATAAACCATTTGAATGCGCTCGGATTGCGCAATCTTCCATGCAAGAGCGTGTTCACGACCACCGGAGCCGACTACGAGAATTTTCATTGGGCAGAATCAAACAAAAAAATTGAACAGGAAAGAGCGTGGGGCCCGGAAGATGGATGGCAACGGCGACACACCGAATCAGTTTTGCGGAGGGTCTTAGTATGGCGCATTTTGACGCCGATACTACTGCAAACCGGCGGCGATGCAGACAAAATACCGTTACCGAAAATGTCGAACATCTGCCGTGCCAAACGCAGAAAGCGCACTTACTTCAACAAACTTTATTCGGCGATGATGGCATTCGTATAAACCTGCTGCACATCATCCAGATCTTCCAGCGCATCAAGCAGCTTTTGCATCTTGATTGCATCGTCGCCGATGAAGTCGGTTTCAGTCGCTGACTTCATCACAATCTCGGCGACTTCCGCCTTGAAGCCTGCCGCGTCGAGCGCCTGCTTGACCGCCGCAAAATCATGCGGCCCACACAGCACTTCGATGCCGCCTTCCTCATCAGTAAGCACATCGTCGGCACCGGCGTCGAGCGCAGCTTCCATCAATGCGTCTTCGCTCACGCCGGGTGCGAACAAAAATTGTCCGCAATGCTGAAACAGAAAAGCGACTGAACCCTCGGTACCCATGTTGCCACCGAATTTTGAAAACGCATGCCGCACTTCAGCCACGGTACGCACGCGGTTATCGGTCATGCAATCGACAATAATGGCGGCACCATTGATGCCGTAACCTTCGTAGCGAATTTCTTCGTAATTGGCACCGTCGAGTCCGCCCGTACCGCGGGCAATCGCGCGGCTGACGTTATCCTTCGGCATATTGGCATCGGCGGCTTTTTCAACCGCAAGCCGCAGTCGCGGATTGGTCGCGATATCGCCGCCACCCAAGCGGGCACCAACAGTAATTTCCTTGATCAGCCGGGTCCAGACCTTGCCGCGTTTGGCATCGGTCGCCGCTTTTTTATGCTTGATGTTGGCCCATTTGCTGTGTCCAGCCATGACGACATTTCCTTGCCAGTGAATGCAAGAGCGCGGGCTATTGGTGCGCTGCGCTCGAAAAAAAAGAGTCTGATTTTATCACGCGGGCCTGGTCAAATTGGCTGCGGTGAAGGTTCGACTGTGTGCGTCGCATGCAACGATTGCAGTGCCAGCCTGATATCCTTGCAATCTTTCACTCAAAACGCCGATGTTATTGCCGGCTCGGCGTTGCTGCTATCAGTTGTCATTACGCGAGAAGTTTCATGTCATCGAATTTGCCTGACCCATCTATCGTTGCACCACTTGCCGTTCCCACTGCAACGCCGCTGGACTACATCACTACCTGCGATCTGCCAACGCCGTGGGCGACTTTTCGTCTGCATGCGTTCATGGATAACGAAACCGGCAAGGAACATCTGGCAATGGCACTCGGCACGTTTGACGATGGCGCGCCAGTCTTGATGCGCATGCATTCCGAATGCCTGACCGGTGACGCTCTATTCAGCCAGCGCTGTGACTGCGGCGCGCAACTCGAAGCGTCGCTACAGAGAATCGCTGCGGAAGGGCGCGGCGTGCTGCTCTACCTTCGACAAGAGGGCCGCGGGATCGGCCTGCTCAACAAGCTGCGTGCCTATCATTTACAGGATGGCGGTGCCGATACGGTCGAAGCCAATCAGGAACTCGGCTTCTTGCCAGATCAGCGGCACTACGGTCTGGTGGTACCGATGCTGCGCCATCTTGGTATTACTGCGCTGCGCGTGATGACAAACAACCCGCGCAAGATCAATGCACTGACCGCGCTGGGTTTCGATGTGGTCGAGCGCATGCCATTACTGGTGCAGCGCAATGCGTTCAATACACGCTATCTCGACACCAAAGCCGCCAAGCTCGGGCATTTGATCAAGCCGTAATTGCGCGGTCGTAGTGAGGCAATCGCAGTAAAGCAATCGTAGTGATACAAATCTAATGCCGACAGATGAAAGCGACTTGGCTACTCCCGATTTTTTTCATGCACCAATGACCACTGCCGTAGCCGACACCGCAGCACGAAAAATTTTTCTAACTGGCCTCGCGATTGCGATTGCCGGCGCGATCCTGTTTTCGACCAAGGCGATTGTCGCCAAGCTGATCTATCGGTATCACGTCGATGCGGTCACGCTGATCGCTTTCCGCATGCTGTTTTCGCTGCCGTTTTTTCTGGCAGTCGCCATCTGGAAAATGCGCACCGACATCCCGTTGTCGCATGTCGAACGCGTGCGTATTGTGGTGCTCGGCCTGATCGGTTACTACTTGTCGAGCTTTCTCGATTTTCTCGGGCTGCAGTACATCACTGCCGGACTCGAACGACTGATTCTATTTTTGACACCATCCTTCGTACTGTTGATTTCCGTTTTATTTTTGCAGAAAAAAATCTCGCGGCTTGAATGGATCGCACTCGCTACATCGTACTTCGGCATGGTGCTGGTCTTTATTCACGATGCCCGCGTCGGTGGCGCGAATGTGCTGCTAGGCGGCGCGTTCGTGTTTGGTAGTGCGGTGACGTATGCGCTGTATTTGCTGGCTTCTGGCGAGATGGTGCGGCGCGTCGGCGCGCTGCGGCTGGTGTCGTATGCGATGTGTGTATCGAGTGCCGCATGCATTCTGCAATTTATCGTTTTGCGACCTATCGCTACGCTGATGCAGCCGATGCAGGTGTACGGACTGTCGATATTCAACGCGGTGTTTTGTACGGTGCTGCCGGTGTTCATGACGATGATTGCAGTTGCCCGCATCGGTGCCGGCACTACATCACAAGCGGGCATGATCGGGCCGGTATCGACCTTGTTTTTGGGCGCAATCATATTGGACGAGCCGATCACAGGTATTCAACTAGCCGGTACGGCGCTCGTCTTGACTGGCATTTATTTATTGTCGCGCAAAAAAATCTGAAGGCAGAACATGGATCTGGGAATTCGTGGCAAACATGCGTTGGTGTGCGGCGCAAGCAAAGGACTTGGCCGTGGATGTGCGGAGATGCTGGTGGCAGAAGGCGTACACGTGACCATTGTTGCGCGTACGGCGGCGGTGCTCGATGCGACTGCGCAGGCGCTGCGTCAGATGGGCGGCGCAAGCGTGACGGTGACTGCAGTGGCCTGCGATATAACTACCGCAGA
>JAYTZV010000178.1:0-1470 GCA_043741695.1 Burkholderiales bacterium | reverse complement strand
ATCTGCCGCATATCAGTCACAGCAACCACGGTACCGACCTGCCTACCATCGATGTGCAGCGACTGCGAAAACACGGGCGCCCGGTTACGCCACGGTGGCAACCACGCAGGCACGTCTGCCACCACGGATGGCATATTTAGTCCTGCTGACTGAGGCATGGCGCGATGTGCCAGCGGCGTGTTTAAACGATCGGTCACGGTAATTTCGCGATAGCTGCCAGTGGAGATCAACCCATCAGCCAATGCTGTAGCGTCGGCCACCGAGAACGTCTCGTTGGCAGGGTGTGAGGCACTCTGCGTGTGCGCTATGCGCTGAAGTTGCATCTTGCTGTCAGCATTGATGAGCGCATCGTCGATCGCCACGCTGCCAATAAACAGCGCGATGAAAACGCCGGTCACGATCGCATACAGCTGCTGCAATAATGTCATCGAAAGAAGTCCTCCTGATGTCTGCGCATGGCTTACCGAGGCGCGCCATGATGCGCTATGGCTGCGTATGATGACGCGCTCTACACAGTCATGCTGCAATTACGACGGCGATTGCACACGTAATCGCCGCACACTTGGCCGACACCGCTTGATCAATGATACGATCTCTGCGCATTTTCACCAGTGTGTTCGTCTTGACCACGCAATCGCATGCGTGTCGTGACGATGCCAAACCCGCTTTGAGCCGAATGATAAGCCATGCCCTATATCCAACGTAGTCCTGCCGGTGATGTCGTTGCCCTGTTTCTTGCGGCTCCTGAGCCAGCTGCAGAGTGGCTCGCGGTCGATCACCCAGACGTGCTGACATTTTTGACCAGCAGCGATACGCGCGGAAATACAAGCGAACAGCCCGATCTGCCGCACAATATGTTGGCCACGCTCGATCGCGCGATGATCCGGGTGCTGGAAGATCTGGTCGATGTGCTGGTCGACAAACAGATCATCAGCCTGGGTGACCTGCCCGAACAGGCGCGCACCAAAGTCATCGCACGCAAGCAATTTCGCAGCACTCTGCCGGGTGCGCAAAATGCACGCCGACCTTCTGGTATGGACGATATCGTTTGAAAGCCGTGCTGATCTGCATTACGCCGTTTTGTATTGCGCAGTGTGTTAAGTCATGCGTTGCGCTGCCTGTTGCGCTGCCTATTGCGCTGCCTATTGATCAATGACGCCAACGCCCAAACGCATTCTGCTGCTCAGCGTATCCGCCGGCTCCGGCCACATGCGCGCTGCCGAAGCCCTGCGCGCGCAAGCCGAACTCGATGCCGATCGCGTCAGCGCAACGCATCTCGATGTAATGCAATTTGTCTCGGTCGCTTTTCGAAAGCTCTACACCGATTTTTATATCAAACTGGTCAATGATCATCCGGCGTTGTGGGGCTACCTGTATCAGATCACGAACGATGCGCAACCCGATAGTTCGCTGCAAAAACTGCGGCGCGGGCTGGAGCGTTTGAGTACCTCGGCGCTGCGCGATGAAATC
>JAYTZV010000177.1:0-12424 GCA_043741695.1 Burkholderiales bacterium | reverse complement strand
TTACCGTACAGGCCGCCGATCACATACAAAGTCGATGCGAGTAAATCGGGGGGCCGCAAAAACACCTCGGGACCATAACCGTAACTGACCGGACAACTGCGCCCGGCAACTTGCGTGGTCATGCGAGCGCACCACCGCAGCTGCTGCCCGCACCGGCGGTACAACCCCAGCAATGGTCGGCGACAACAATTGGATTATTGTCCAGCGATGTATTCAACAAATCGGTCAGATGTGGGCGCGATTTTCCAGCGGCTTTCAGCGGCAGCCCCAGCATCTGATTGAAATCGCAGTCATATAAATAGCCGAGATAATCGACCGAGATCAGCGAGCGGCACATCACGCTGCAGAGATTTTCATCGCGATGGGCCGAACGCAGCAAGTCCATGTAACTACGGAACTGCCCTTTTGAGATCAACGTGCTGCCGAAGCGCTGAATCGGCATGTTGGTGATCGTGAATAATTGATTGAAACGGATGCTAAATTGCTGACCGAGAAACTGATCGTAATCACGCTTCAACGTCTGCTGTGACGGCGGCAATACCGGACCTTGCGGGTTGTACACGAGGTCGAGCGTGAGTGCGCTGTCGGGCGCGCCGTAGCCAAGCGCATTGAGCTTTTGCAGCATGCGAATACTGGTCTGGAATACACCCTCACCACGCTGCTTGTCGACGTTATCTTCCAGATAGCACGGCAAGGATGCGACGATTTTTACCTGCTGCTGCGCGAGAAACTCTGCCAGCGTTTCGTACCCCGGCTCTTCCAGAATCGTCAGGTTGCAGCGGTCAATGACAGTCACGCCGAGTGCGCGCGCGGCGGTAACCAGGTAGCGAAAGTGCGTGTTCATCTCCGGCGCACCGCCGGTCAGATCGAGCGTGTGAATTCCTCCATGTTGCAGCACTTGCAGTACTTGCTCAATGGTCTCGATCGACATCTGTTCGGTGCGCGTCGGACTGGCGTTGACGTGGCAATGCAGACAGGATTGGTTGCAGGTATAGCCGAGATTGATTTGAAGCGTGTCCGGACGATTGCGCCGAAGTGGCGGAAAGTCAGTGGTAATAAGTAGCGGCAGAGTAGCGTGCATAGGCTGAAGCGTGAGAGCAGATTGGTTGCGACGTTGTCACGCAGCATAAACTGAAATGAGATTGCAGGTAAGTCGGCAAGTGGGGCGTTTCCTTACGGAGTACTGCAAAAAGTTACATCAAAACTCACCGGGCATCACATTGCATGATGCCCAGCGCTCTGCACGAAGCCTGTTGAACTGTCGAAGTGACTTATTTGTAGACGCCACTGCCCAGCACGATATCGCCCACTTTTTCGACATAACTGGTTTTTGGCTCAACCGCTTTAGTCACGGGATTCGGCCATTTATAATCGACCCAGCCGCTGCCCGCCTTGCTGTTGCCGGCTTCGATGATGCTCTTGATGATGGCTTTGCCGTCGGCATCGCGCAGATCCAGCAGGTTCTTACCGATCAGACTCGAGTTGGCACCATGTGCAAGGTTGATTCCATCTCCATTAGCCGAGTAAGCAAAAATATACAGATCGCGATCAACAAACGGCCCGTTTGGTTTGTTGAATTCTGCGAGTGCTTTCTCCTTGCCGTGTTCTTTCAAATAAGCAGCCGCTTTTTTGACCATCGCAACAGCTTCGTCACGCGTGGCTTTTTCTGCGGCGATGGCCGCGCCAGAAAACAGGAATGCAGCAAACAGCAGGACGAACGATTTGATAAATAATTTCATTTGGTTTTCCTCAAGATGAGAGAAGGAGAATGAAGCGGCCTGATCAGCAGTGACACGCACATCACCGTACCGACATGATGTTGGGTGCACACCGGCAGAGTTCATAAATCGCACAGAGGCGATGCCGCCACGAAGCGAATCAACGTTGCATGGAACGTGATCAGCGCTGAAATGGTACGGGCGCGCTTTTGGCGGCATGCTGATTTATCACAAACAAGCGGCAGCGTTGCGGTACACACATACGTTGAATTAAAGAGTCACGTCGGCGCTGCGCCGCTCAATTCAATAGCCAAGCAGCCGTGTTATGCGATAGAAAACGAAGCTGACCAGCCACGCCAATCCCATCGGCCACACCAGGGCAAACAAGGTGAACAATCGACTGCGCGACTCGGTGCGAATCGTCGCGATCGTCGACAGGCACGGCGTGTAGATCAGCGTGAACAACATAAAACTGTAAGCCTGTACCCAATCGACCTGATGCGCGATCGTGCTCATCAATGCATGTCCTTCCATGCCGTAAATTACGGCAAGAGAACCGATCACGATTTCTTTCGCGACAAAGCCGAAAATCAATGCAATCGCGAGTTGCTGATTGATGCCAATCGGGTTAAGAATCGGTGCCAAGCTCGCACCCAGCCAGCCGGCAATGGTACCGCTGCTCGCCGCCGGCACGCCGGTTGGAAAATTAGTCAGTACATACACTAGAACCACACCAATGATGATGAATTTGGTGGCGCGATGCAAAAAATGATGAACCTCGTGCCAACCGCGCAATACGAGTTGGCGCCAGGTTGGAAAGCGATACGGCGGCATTTCAAGAATGAATGGCTCGGTATTGGCGAATTTTGACTTGAACAAGACTGCGGTTAGCAAAGCCGTGCCGAAGCTGACCATATACAAACTGAACAATACGACCGGCGCGTGTTGCGGTGAAAATAGTGCAGCGATCAGAAAGACGAATACCTGCAAACGTGCCGAACACAGCGAGAACGGAATCACCAGCATCGTCAGCAAACGCAATGGTCGCGAACGCATCACACGGGTCCCCATCAGCGCAGGCACGTTGCAGCCAAAACCCATCAAAATCATCACGAAGCTGCGTCCGTCGAGCCCCAGTTTTGCCATCAGCGCATCCATCAGGAATGCTGCACGTGACAGATAGCCGCTATCTTCAACCAGCGCCATGAACAGGAAAAATAAAATAATCAGCGGCACGAAACTGGCGACGGTGCCTACACCGTTGTAGATGCCGTCCAGCAGCAATCCAGTGACAGGTTTTGGTAACGCCGACATCAGTGGCTCAAGCGCTACCGTTCGCGCCCATTGAAGCAGCGCTGCAATGCCATCCTGAATTGGCTTGCCAAGGATGAAAATTCCCTCAAAAAGCAAAAACATGATGCCGAAAAAAATCGGCAAGCCTGCCACCGGGTGCAGCAGCACGCGGTCCATCTTGTGGGTCAATGCATCGGAGGCATGGGCCGGAATTTGCACGGCGTCACGCAACACGCCTGCCGTGGCGGTGTCGAGTTCGGCTTCGCCCAGCGCTTGATGCTGCAAATTGGCGATGACGGGGGGACGAACGGTCGCCAGTTCTTTTTGAATATGTTGATACGCAGTTTGATAGCCGTTGCCGTATTTGGCAGAGATCAATGCGACTGGGCAGCCAAGACGCGTTGCCAGCGCCGCCGTATCGATCGTGATCCCGAGTTTTTTTGCTTCGTCCGACATATTCAGCAGCACCATCACGGGGAGGCCGAGATGTTGCAGCTGCAGCACCAGTCCGATCTGGCGTTCAATCTGTGCGGTATTGAGAATAACGAGTGTAAGGTCAACCGCGTTGCTGGCCAAGAAACGTCGCACAACTTCTTCGTCTTCCGAGAATCCCTGCAGATCGTAAATGCCAGGCAAGTCCACGGCTTCGACCATGTTGGCACCGATTAGTACCTTGGCACCGAGCAAATCGACCGTCACACCGGGCCAGTTGCCGACCCGCGCCGACGCGCCAGTAAGTCGATTAAAAAATGTCGACTTGCCAGCGTTGGGCATACCCAACAACGCAATCCGTTTCATTCGGTGGTGGACACTCCGGCCGGCGTGACCTTGACGCGCTCACCTTCGCTTCGGCGAAGCATGATGTCGGTGGTGCCGATGCGCACATGCAGTGGCCCTGAAAAGGCACCAGAGCGCAGCAGCTGTACCTGCTTGCCAATGCGAAACCCCATCGCTGTCAGACGCAGGTACAACTCGTTTTGCGCATCCAGCGCCGAAATCGTTGCAAATTCGCCGGACCGCAAGGTGGAAAGAGTAGATGAAGCGCTCATTGAGCATCGCTAGTAAATGAGAATGATTCTGATTATGGCACATTTATTGAAAATGTTTGGCCTTGTCGCATGCGATGGCAACGGCTGTTTTCATCCGAGACCCAAGTACAGATTAAAGTCGTCTTGCAATTACATGCAAATCTAAATTAGAATCGTTCTCATTAAAGAAATGCAAGCTACCTTGATTCGATGTCGAAAATTACTTTTATGCAAGCCACCATTCGGCGCCCTCGTAGAACTGAGTGCAGATTCTCAAATTCGGCGTATCGATGCGTCGCCCGGCTGGTTATTTGCGCATCGTCGATCGCGTCGCTGGCTGGCTGCGGAGGCGGTGGCGCGCAGCCACCCACAACTTCTGTTGTTACCGTTCAATCATCCGCAGCCGAAGTAGCGAACTCACAGCAGGCCGCGCTATCAACCGTTGCACGACTCGGTGAACGAATTTTCAATGACCTCTCGCTGTCAGCCTCCGGCCGGGTCTCGTGTGCTTCTTGCCACGTTGCCGCATTTGCCCACGCGCCAGATAATCCTCTGCCTGTGCAACCCGGCGGTATATCCCTGACATTGGCTGGCACGCGGGCTTCACCGTCGCTGCGCTATTTGCAGGAAAATCCGGCGTTTTCCTTCGACAAGAACGGCGCGCCAGTTGGCGGTTTCATGCGCGATGGACGCGCTTCCTCGCTGGCAGAACAGGCCGAGCTGCCATTTTTGGGCGCGCGCGAAATGGCAAATTCAAGTAAGGCCGAGGTGATTACGCACCTGCGTCAGACAAACTATGCAGAGAGTTTTCGTGCGGTGTTCGGAGCGGATATTTTTGAGCGGCCTGATGCTGCATTTAGCCGAATCGGTTTTGCGCTGCAGCAGTATCAAAAAGAAGCACCGGAGTTTGCCCCGTTTAACGCAAAGTATGACCAATTTTTGGCTGGCAAAGCAACATTGAGCCCAAACGAGTTGCGCGGGCTTGCTTTGTTCAATGAACGCAGTAAAGGCAATTGCATCGCGTGCCATCCCAGCACCAAAGGTTCCGACGGCAAGCCACCACTGTTTACCGATTTCAGCTACGACAATCTGGGAGTGCCGCGCAATCCACTGATTGCAGACAACGCTGATCGCGCCTATGTCGACCTCGGACTGTGTGGCCCGAACCGCACCGACCTTATCACTCGCCCCGATTTGTGCGGAAAATTCAAAGTGCCGACACTGCGCAATGTTGCTACCCGTCGGGCTTTTTTTCATAACGGTCGTTTTACTACGCTACGCGATGCGCTTGGCTTTTACGTGCGCCGGGATACCAATCCGGACGAATGGTATCCGCGTGCGGCCGACGGCAGCATCGACAAGTTTGATGATCTCCCCGCGCAATACAAGACCAATGTCAATCGAATTGAGGCACCGTATAACAGGCAACCCGGCATGCAGCCTGCCTTGTCGGATGCCGAGATCGACGACGTCATCGCGTTTCTGGGCACGCTAACCGATGGATATGTCGCGCCTAAATAAATTGCCGAAGCGAAGCACCGAATTGCATTGCTGAATTGCACCCTGAATTGCATCACTGAATTGATACCTCGAAAGGCACCAGCATCATGACCAATAAATCGACCAGAAAATTTTTATCTCGCACAATCGCTGCGGGGTTATGCGCAGCGCCGTTGCTCGCCAGCGCCAGCGAGGCAGAATTGATGCAACGTCTTGACAAGCTCGCTGCAGAACTTGCGCAGGTGAAGACCGAGCTAGCCGCAACCCGGCAAAAAACCGATGCTGTCGAGGCACGCGCCGCGACGCAGTCTGCAACTGCCGCACAAACTGCACCGTCAGAACCCGCAACAGTATTCTCAGGCTACGGCGAATTCAGCTATAACCGACCACGCAAGGATTCCAGTAAAGCCGAAGCCGATGTGCGTCGTGCGGTGATCGGCATACAGCATCGCTTTGATGCAAAAACAAAATTAGTCAGTGAATTCGAATTCGAACATGCAGTCACGTCTGCCACCGACAAAGGTGAAGTCGCGGTCGAGCAACTGTATGTCGAACGCGAATTCAACAACGGCTTGCGCGCCAAGGGTGGCCTGTTTCTGATTCCGTCGGGCTTACTCAATACCAACCACGAGCCGACTGCCTATTACGGCGTCGAACGCAATTTTGTCGAAACCGCGATCATTCCGTCGACCTGGCGCGAAGCCGGTGCGGGCTTGTCGTCGACCCTCGATAACGGCTTGAGCTGGGATCTGGGCATCACCACTGGATTCGATTTGACGAAGTGGGATGCGAGCTCGCCTGACGGGCGCAAATCGCCTCTTGCAAGCATTCATCAGGAAGGTCAGTTAGCCAAGTCGCACGACCTGAGCTACCACGCCGCGCTGAATTGGCGCGGGGTTCCGGGGCTGTTGCTAGGGGGCTCGGTATTTACCGGGAAAGTCAGTCACGCCACCGCCGATTTTGCAGCGCCCGATGCGCGCGTGACGGTAAGCGAAATCCATGCGCGCTATACCCCCGGAAAATGGGATCTCGCCAGCGTGTATGCGCGTGGCACCATCAGTAACACCACAGCATTGAACCTGACCTTTGTCGGCAAACCGACACCAATTCCACAATCATTCGATGGCTGGTACGTGCAAGCTGCTTACCAGGCGTGGAAAAACCAGGATTACACCTTCAAGCCATTTGTGCGCTACGAACAATTCAATACGGCGCGTAGCTACGCACCGATACCACAAGGATTGGGTATCGCCGCGGGACCGACAGAAAAAGTCACGACGATTGGTGCGAATATCGAGATTGGCGAGGGCGTTGTGTTGAAGGCCGACTATCAGAAATTCAAGGCCGATCCGCTGCGTGACCGTTTCGATCTCGGACTGGGTTACACATTTTGAGACCGTCAACTTCTTCGATGGCAGCGCTAGTCGGTGGCGTTGTATTACTGTCAGCCGGCAGCGCATTCGCTACCCAATATCTGACGATAGACGAGGCGCAACGCATAATGTTTCCGGACGCCACACAATTCAAGCCAATGCCGTTATCGTTGAGTACCGCGCAGATGCACGACATCGAAGCGCTCGCCGGCATACCGGCGCGCTCGGTGCAATGGCGCGTGAGCACCGCATGGCAAGGCGACAAACAGCTTGGTTATATCGTGCAGGATGACGTCATCGGCAAATACGAATTGATTTCGTATGCGGTGGCACTGCAAGCCGATGCAACAGTCAAACAAATTGAAATATTGGCCTACCGGGAAAGTCACGGCTTCGAGATTCGTAACGCGGCGTGGCGCAAACAGTTTGTCGGCAAATCGGCGCAGGCAGGTTTGGCAGTGGGCGATGGCATTGCCAACATCAGCGGCGCCACGCTATCGACCACGCATGTAACCGATGGCGTGCGTCGCATTGCGGCAGTCATTCAGGTGACTCAGAGCGCGCTCAAAAAATGAAACGACGTGCGCAGCCGTGGCTTGGCACGTTGGTCGACATCACGATCAACGATCCAGCAGACGATCGATGGCTCGATCGCTGCATGGCCGATGCCTTTGCGACGATTGCCGAAATTCATCGGCTGATGAGCTTTCATGATCCGCTCAGTGATATTTCGCGAATCAATCAAGCCGAGGTCGGCGAATCGATTGATGTTGCAGCAGAAACTTGCGATGTGCTGTCGACTGCCTTGATGTTAAATACGGTCAGTCACGGCATTTTCAACATCAGTTGCGCCAGCCGCCTTGTCCAATGGGGTTTGCTACCCGCTTTGCAGGCTGATCTGCCACCGTATGTCGGTACCGATACCGGACTGGTGATCGACGCTCAGCGGTGCGTGCGTAAAACTCGTGCAATAGCAGTGGATCTCGGCGGCATTGCCAAAGGCTATGCGGTGGATCAAGCAACCGCGGTGTTGCAGCGTGCTGGCGTTCGATCAGCGTGCATCAATGCTGGCGGTGATTTGCGCGTGATCGGTGCAATACCGTTCATGGTATCGATTCGCGACCCGGTAACGGTGACAGCTGCAGCGCGCGAGTTGCCGGTCAGTGATCAGGCAATGGCAACCTCGGCACCTTATTTTTCCAAACGACTCGATCGAAATCAACTGGTTTGTGCGCTGGTCGATGGACGCAGCGGACAGGCGATGACAGACCTAAAAAGCGTGTCGGTAATGGCACCAACCTGCATGATCGCCGACGCGCTCACCAAGGTCATTCTTGCCAGCGCAGATGTACGGCATCCGCTGCTGAGTCAATTCGATGCGCAGGCAATTCTTATTGAGGAAACCAATTGCTGAAGCCGACCTTGCGCCACCCATCTCGCTCCAGAACCGGTGTATCGCTACGACTGGAACGCTGGCAACGTCGCGCGCTGTATGCCAGCGTGACTGTACTTGCAGCCAGCGGACTGCTCTGGCTTGCCGCCCATTTCTGGTGGCGGCCGATCACGCAATTTGGCGAGGGCGTCAGTCCGCTGGAACCGTGGTCGATGAAAATACATGGCGCTGCAACGATGCTATTTTTGTTTTTAATCGGCACGATGCTCAACACGCATATCCGCCGCGCACTACGCAATCGACGCAATCTGGTATCGGGCTGGATCGTGATCGGCCTGATCGCCAGCCTGGTTTTTAGCGCCTATGGTCTTTACTATTTGTCGGGAGAAAGTGCGCGCCCGATCTGGTCGAACTTGCACTGGGTTATTGGCATTGCCTTTGCCGCAGGAATTGTTCTACATATTTTTTTAGGTCGCCGGGCGCAACGCTGACGCACTGCACTCGCCTTTTGCACCAGCCCAACGGCGCAGTGACGCAACCTGCCCGCGACCTGCCCGCACCATACATCCCACGATTTCAATCGCGCTGGAACTCTTCTGCTATTTTCCGCCACCTAGCTTGTAAGAACGTTCAACCAGACAGGCGTGCCACCTTTTGGCGCGTAATCGATTGCCGCATCAAACAATGCCTCTTGAAAATTCAACAAACGCGAACAGACCAATTAGCGGACAGATTCCGACCGGCCCTGTAGAAGGTTCGCCTTCACCTGCCAGCACCAGCGGCACTGCATCTCCAACGGTTCTATCAAGCGCTGGCGAGCCAGGTGCACGTCGATTTCGTAGCCAAGCGGATGGCAGGGGGCGGCGACGGTTTAACACCAGTCAGCAGACAGCTGCTAGAGGATCAACAAGCGCTGCAGCGTCGCAACCGGCAGTGGAACCGACAGAAGAAAACGGGAATACCAGCGCCACTGCGGATGGCGCGACTGCCCAATCTGCCGCGCAGGCGCAATCGACCACTGCGGCACCAGCAGGTGGAACCACGCCTGTTCCGGCAGATCCTGCCAAAGCTGCCGCAGACGAACAACGATTAAGAGAACAAATTGCACTAGCCAGTAGCGGCAAGCAGTCTCAGCTCGACGGCCTGTCCGACTCCACCAGAAACGATTTGATGACGCAACTAGGTGGGCACAGAAATATGGATTACGAAGGTACGCATCAAGCCGACGAAGCGTCGAAGGATATGGCAAAACAAAGCGACCGGTGGGGCAAGGAAGTGTGAAGATAAGGTGCGCGAATTTACTTTGACACTTGTTATCCAGTGCTGTAGCCACACCGTTTTATTGTTGAATATTTTCATCAAGCGCAAGCAAAGGCAATCTCATGGATCCCGTCAGTAAAGTAGCTCTCACCCGCCTCCCGGAAACCTCGACGGTCCGCGCCCGTATCGACGCAAGCTCGCCGACACACCACGACACGCATGCGTTCGAGCAGGCAATGCAGCGCCATTTGCATACGGCCTCACCCGGCCTGACTCCGGTAGATGCCGGCTCGGATAAAACGTCGCTGTCTAGTCGCATCGTCAGCCGCGCCACCGATCTCGCCGCGGAGGTGCAAAAAGACCAGCAATATGTGTCCAAAATGCTGGAGCAAGCCACGCAGACTGGGGACCAGATGACGATGATGAAAGCGATGCTCGCATTGACCGACTATCAGACCCGCGTGCAGTTCGTATCGAAAACGATTTCAAAGAGCTCAACCTCGGTAGACCAACTCACCCGGATGCAATAAAGCGGTGACCATGTCAATTTTCTTACCTCATCATGCACGCCTTTTTTTGAGGCAGGTGTCAAATGCGTTGGCATTGATTGCCTTATCGCTGTTGCTGTGGGGTTGCAGCCAGGTCGCTAATTTGCAAACCAGTCTCGGTGATGCAGATGCCAACGAAATTGTTGCACTGCTCAAACGCTATGGCATTGAAGCCCGTAAAGTGCCGACAAAGGAAGGCATCACCCTCACGGTGCAGGAATCTGACGTACCGAACGCAACCGACGTCATGCGTGCAGCCGGTTTGCCAAAGCGCACCCTGACCAATCTGGGCACCGTGTTCAAAAAGGAAGGCATGATTTCGACGCCGATGGAAGAGCGGGTGCGCTACATTCATGCGCTGTCGGAAGAGCTCGAATTCACGCTGCAGCAATTCGACCATGTGGTTAGTGCGCGGGTGCATGTGGTGCTGCCGGAGCGCATCGCTCCGGGTGAACCGATCCAGCCGTCATCAGCGGCCGTGTTTATCAAGTATCACGAGCCCTTTGATGAGGACACAAATATTCCGCGCATTACCAATCTGGTGGCTGCCAGCATTCCCGGTTTGTCGGGCGAAGAGGGCCGCGGCAAGGTATCGGTCGTGTTGGCACCAGCAGGTGCACCACCCACAGCGATGGAATGGGAAAGCGTCGGTCCGTTCAAGATTCAAACCGCATCGGCAAGCAGTCTGAAGTGGACACTGGGTGTGCTCAGCGCATTGAGTCTGCTGAGCGTTACCGGGATGCTCTTAATGCTGTTCCTGCGCACTGCAATCGGCAAACAATTGCTCAGCGGTCTATCGCTGAAAATATCGCGCAAGGCTGCCGCATGATGTTGTCTGACGACTTTATTGATTGGTGGTTTGCACCATGGCGCTACGCAATTGAGCCAGTACCGGCAACGCTGGATGGCGATGTCATCAGTCAGCGCGATGGCTATCGCAACTGGTGCGCCGAGGCCGCTATCGCCAGTGAGCTGCCGCCACAATTTGATCCGCAGTGGAGCAGCGCGGCAGTCAACGACTCCGATTTACTGGAGCAGGCCAGCTGCTTGTTCATGGGATTGATCGCAGCGCGCCAGCCACTGCAGACACAACAGACAACCCTCAACACACTGCCCTTCGACGATCGTAAATGGTGTCTGTCGCTGGCTGCGACGCAGCTACTGCCAGCGTATGCAGTCGACCATCCCGATAGCGATGATGCCTGTGCAATTCGTGGCATGGCCGAGTTGGCGATTCGGTTGAATGCCGGCTTTCCGGGTCTTTGGTCACGTCTGCGAATGACCCTGCCCGAAACCGATCGTATAGCCGTACAGTTGCGCACGCAAAATAGCTGGGCTGACCCCGATGCGGTCGTCCGCTCGTCAGTACGATCTCAACGTTGCTGGCGTCTTTGTCTGCAACGATGCACAGGTACCGCATGAATTTTTGCCTGCAAAAAATTGCGATGGATGAAGGCTTGCGACCCGACCACGGCTTGCTGCGGCTGGCCGCGCTGAAAGTCACTGCTGATGCGCATGCCTGCGCACAGGCATTGCTCGATGACGCGCGTGTATCGGCCGACGAAATTGTCCAGCAGGCGAGGCAGCAAGCAGAGGTGGTCGCTTCTGAAACGCAACAGCGCACGTTCGATGCATTTCGAAATTATCAGGAGGCGTTTGACAAGCAATACGCAAGCTTCATGCAACGCGCCCAGCCGCTCATCATTGAGCTTGCGCTGGGTTTATTCGATCAACTCGTGCTGTCGCTCAACGAACGCGAAAGAATCCAGGTTCTCGCCGCACGTCTGATGCAGGAGGCACCGGCCAAGCTCGACGAAGCGATGCTGCATTTGCATCCGGCCGATGCGGCGCAGCTACCCGCATCGGAATGGCCGGTCAAACCGGACGCAAGTTTGACACCCGGCACCGCCGTGCTGATCGCAAATAGCGGCGAGTGGCGTATGAATTTTTCGGTTGCTGTCGACACGCTCAAAAAGTCGCTGCAACGCCATCAACACGATCCATTGACGGCGTAACAGCGCCATCGATGCGCACCGCATGCGACGACGATGGTAGAGTAACGCCATCGATATTTTGAGGAGCGCCGCATTATGGAAACCGTCATTGCCTTGGCAGAACGTGCGGGTCGTTTATTGCAGCAACGTGGATTATTGCTGGCTACTGCGGAATCCTGTACCGGCGGCGGCGTAGCGCAAGCCATCACCGACATTGCCGGCTCATCGGACTGGTTCGATTGCGGCTTTGTGACTTATTCCAACGCATCGAAAACCGAATTGCTGGAAGTGCCGGCGGCCTTGATTGCACAGCATGG
>JAYTZV010000176.1:0-30588 GCA_043741695.1 Burkholderiales bacterium | reverse complement strand
ATCGAATCGCGGCCGCAGAAGTTCGTGGTCATGAAGGCGGACGTGGCGGCCATGAAGGCCTACATCGCCGCCAATACGGGGCTTTAACATGAGTGAGACCGCCAACAGGCCGCCGATGCTGGCGGTGCGTGATGCGCTGGACTTCCTGCTTGACGCGGCCCGTCCGGTGGCCGAATCCGAGATTGTCGCGACGCTGGGCGCCAACGGGCGCGTGCTGGCCGAGGCGCAGGCGTCGACGATCGACGTGCCGTCGGCCGACAACACCCAGATGGATGGCTACGCGGTGCTTGCTGCGGATTGCGCTAATGGTGATGCGCGTCTGCAGGTGGCGCAGCGCATTCCGGCCGGCACGGTCGGTCAGCCTTTGGTACCCGGTACAGCTGCGCGGATTTTTACCGGCGCGCTGATACCGGAGGGTGCTGATGCGGTTGTGATGCAGGAACAATGCAGCGTCGATGGTAATGATGTCGTGGTTGCACACAGGCCTGCATCTGGCGAATGGATTCGTCGGCGCGGTGAAGATATCGAAGCGGGGAGTGTGATTCTCGCGGCGGGCACGCGCTTGCGTGCGCAAGAACTCGGTCTTGCCGCGTCGGTCGGTTTGGCGGAATTACCGGTGACGCGCAAGGTCAGGGTCGCTGTATTTTTTACCGGCGATGAACTGGCAATGCCAGGTGATGCATTGAAACCAGGCGCGATTTACAACTCGAACAAATTTCTGCTGCGCGGTCTGCTAGAGAATCTCGGTTGCATCATCACCGACTACGGCATCGTGCCCGACACGCTCGCAGCAACCCGCGCCACGCTGCGCAGTGCAGCGCAAGAGCACGATCTGATCATCACCTCGGGTGGTGTCTCGGTCGGTGAAGAAGATCACATCAAACCGGCAGTGGAAGCAGAAGGCCGCCTGAACATGTGGCAGATCGCCGTCAAGCCAGGCAAGCCGTTGGCGTTTGGCGAAATTGATCGTGTCGGTAGTGCTGACGAAACGAATGCCAACGAGGATGCGGGTACCGCCAACGATGCCGCTTATTTTCTCGGACTACCCGGCAATCCGGTATCGAGTTTCGTCACGTTTTTGTTGTTCGTACGTCCGTTTATCTTGCGGCTGCAAGGCGTTGAGAAAGTGACGCCGCGCTTAACCATCATGCGCGCAAATTTCAACTGGAATAAACCGGATCGACGTAACGAATTTTTGCGCGCGCGTATCGATTCTGAAGGTGGGCTGGAGCTGTTCCCGAATCAAGGTTCTGGTGTCTTGACCTCAACCGTCTGGGGGGACGGCTTGATTGATAATCCCGCGGGGCACGCCATTGCACCGGGCGATCTGGTGCGCTTCATTCCATTTTCCGAACTGCTGAATTAACTGTCGAATTTTTTGCCATGCATATTCAATTACGATTTTTTGCCAGCGTGCGTGAAGCGCTCGGTAGTGCCAGTGAGTCGGTCGAACTTCCCGATCACGTTATCACCGTCGGCGATGTGCGCGACTATTTATGCGCACGTGGCGGCGTCTGGGCCGAGAGTTTGTCGGTAAAAAAATCGTTGCGCATGGCGTACGACCAAGTCATGACCGATGCCGATGCCGTCATTGCAGAGGGTGGTGAAGTGGCGTTTTTCCCGCCTGTGACCGGCGGTTGATTACTGTGAATGCAAGCAATTATGGGCGAGCACAATCATGACGGTTCGAATTCAAGAAGCAGATTTTGATTTAACGACCGAGGTGGCGCAACTGCGCGCCGATTGTCCGCAGGTCGGTGCGATTGTGTCCTTCGTTGGTACCGTGCGCGACATGAACGATGGTGCGCAGGTCAGTGAAATGGCGCTGGAGCATTATCCCGGCATGACGGAAAAATCGATTGAGGCAATTCTCACGCAGGCCCGGTCACGCTGGCCGATTGCGGATGCGCTGGTCATCCATCGTACTGGGCCGCTGGCGCCGATGGCGCAGATCGTGTTGGTGACGGTTGCTGCCGCACATCGCGGCGAAGCGTTCGAAGCCTGCGAATTCATCATGGATTATTTAAAGACGCAGGCGCCGTTCTGGAAAAAAGAACAGACACCCGCTGGCGCGCGTTGGGTCGACGCACGCATCACCGACGATGCTGCGCTCGACAAATGGAGTGATGCATGATGAGTTGGATTGCCGTCGGTATCGGCGCTGCGTTTGGAGCATGGCTGCGCTGGGGCCTGGGACTGTGGCTCAATGCGTCAAACGCATCGGTGCCGCTCGGCACGCTGGCGGCTAATCTCGGTGGTGGTTTCCTTATTGGTTTAGCGGTGGCGATGTTCCAAGCAAATACATCATTGCCGATCGAGTGGCGGCTGTTTTTGATCACCGGTTTTCTGGGTGGTCTGACGACCTTCTCGACGTTTTCTGCCGAGGCGATGATGCTGCTGCAACGTGGTCAATACCTCTGGGTGTTTGCACATTCTGCGTTGCATCTGGTTGGCTCGATTGGATGTTGCATCGCAGGTTATGCGACTTGGCGGGCGATTAACGTCTGAGCGGTGATGCCACTCCCGCCTCGTGATGCGTGAATCTTTTTCGTCGTATTAAATATTGCCGACCGCATATCCGCTATTGGAAGCCTGCATCTGCGCTCTCCGATTTACCCAGTGCATGCTTGATGCAACGCACGTACTCCTGGCTTAAGACTGTTCTGAATGCGCTGAACTGTTGGAACTTAAGGAGACGGATTCGCCACGAATAAATGCGCGTAGTGCCGAACGTTTTTTGCACGCGTTTAATCAACTGGAGGAACGTTCTCATGATGAAAATTGGCGACTTCTCAAACCGTGCTGGTCTTCATCAACCCGCATCTTTCAATGCGGATCCACAGTCTGTTTTCAAAACGAAGCATCCTGCGCTCGCGCAAATTTTCCGCGCAGTTGAACAACGCACTAACCCAGCAACACGTTTCCTGATGAATACAAAATTAGCGAAGATGTCGATTGCAACCCGGCAAAAAGTAAGCGTCACGTTGCAAAATTTCGTCAACGAAATTCGTCAGCAAATTGAACTGGAAAATAATCGTTATGTGCCAGTTCGGCCGCACGATCTACATAGCTACCCGCAAGGACGCAGGCAAGCCTTCCCGCAGGCGCATCCGCATAGGGGTGCACCCGGAAATTTCCAGCCCCGCAACGAAATTCCACTTGAAGAAGTATTGCGTAATCCCGCTTATTGGTTCACCGGCAACCACGCGCCACCGCGTAGCGCGCAACATCCACCTGCCCAGCAGGCTTCGTCCAATCCACCAACTGCGGCACCGTCACCCAGCCACAGTAGCGAGCCGCGCAACGTTTCGGCGCAGAAGTCGGAGCATACGGCGCCAGCCGGTGCTGCGGGAGCTCAGCTACCGCGCATGTCGATGCGTGATTCACCCGATGCGTCGTGTATCAAGCAGTTACTTGATAGAGGAATGTCCGAAAGCGATCTGGTAACGTTGAAAAAGGATATGCGAGCGATACGCGAGTCAACTGGTAGCACAGAAAAGCAGGAAGAATTCGACGCAAAGTATGCGCACATATTCGATTCGTCCAAGGACGGCGGGATTCGTGACAATGAAACAAGCTACAAAAAACTGTTTGTTCACCTCAAGCTACATATACGCAATGCCGATTAAGTCGTACCAAAGCGTGTGAGCGATTTGGGCTTGTCTTCCAATCACTGGCGGTAATTATTTTTTATTGAGAGGCAGAACATGTCTTCACCGGCGGAATTACCCGCGGTAACCAAACCAGAAACGCTGAAAAAAAGTAATAGCGAGTATGGCGCATTGGCCGATGCAGTGCGCCAAAAAAACTTGCAGATTTTCATCCAAACCGTTGCCAAAATCGAAAAAATTCTTGCGCTCGATGCGGAGGAATCGGCATCCGATGTTCCCCCAGAAATGACCGTGGCAGCGATGAGTGCCCATGCACGCTCGCGTGCAAGCAAACAAAAAACCCGGCATGAATTGGCAACGATATTGGCGACCAGCGCATTGAGCAACGCCGACAACCCGCACTGGGATCCGTTTGATTTATCCACCGAGACCAGTGATGAACAGCCTGGAGGCTTGTTACGGCAGTTGCTTGAAGAGCCTGATCTCCCCAATTCGTAAGGAGCGCTAGTGCTTTAGTCTAGCCGCGCACCGCCTCGCAATGCTTGAAAAATCCCCGATTGGCCCAAACTAAATTGCATCTAAGAGCTTTCGGAGCATCTCATGCGGCTAGACAAGTTAACCACCAAATTTCAGGAAGCATTGTCCGACGCACAAAGTCTTGCAGTCGGTAATGACAACCCTTACATTGAACCTGCCCACTTGCTGGTGGCATTATTGAATCAGGACGATGGCGCGGCGCGCTCGTTGTTGCAACGAGCGGGCGTTAATCTTGGCGGCTTGACCAATGCACTGAAGGCATCGCTGGAGCGCTTGCCTAAAGTCTCCGGTACTGGTGGCGAAGTACAGGTCGGCCGCGAGTTATCAGCAGTGCTCAATCTCGCCGATAAAGAAGCGCAAAAGCGCGGCGACCAGTTTATTGCGAGCGAGATGGTGCTACTTGCGTTGGCTGACGATAAGTCCGATGCGGGTAAGCTCGCACGAGAAAACGGGCTGACCCGTAAATCGCTCGAAGCCGCAGTGGAAGCAGTGCGCGGCGGCGCATCGGTCAATTCGGCCGAGGCCGAAGATCAGCGCGAATCGCTCAAAAAATACACGATCGATCTGACTGAACGAGCGCGTCTTGGCAAGCTCGATCCGGTGATCGGGCGCGACGATGAAATCCGTCGTGCGATACAGGTGCTGCAGCGGCGTACCAAAAATAATCCGGTGCTGATTGGTGAGCCGGGTGTAGGCAAGACCGCGATCGTTGAAGGTCTCGCACAACGTATCGTCAATGGCGAAGTACCCGATAGTTTGAAATCCAAACGCGTTCTCTCGCTTGACATGGCCGCGTTACTGGCGGGCGCAAAATATCGCGGTGAATTTGAAGAACGATTGAAATCGGTGCTGAAAGACCTGGCAAAAGACGAAGGCCAGACGATTGTTTTTATCGATGAATTACACACCATGGTTGGCGCCGGCAAGGCCGAAGGCGCGATGGATGCGGGCAACATGTTGAAACCTGCATTGGCACGCGGCGAGCTGCATTGCGTCGGCGCGACTACGCTCGATGAATACCGCAAGTACATTGAAAAAGATGCGGCGCTGGAGCGGCGTTTTCAAAAAATTCTGGTCGGAGAGCCGAGCGTCGAAGCCACCATTGCAATTTTGCGCGGTCTGCAGGAGCGCTATGAATTACATCATGGCGTCGACATCACCGACCCGGCAATCGTTGCTGCTGCAGAGCTATCGCACCGGTATATTACCGATCGATTTTTGCCGGACAAGGCGATCGATCTGATCGATGAAGCGGCCGCTAAAATCAAGATCGAAATGGATTCACGTCCTGAAGTGATGGACAAGATCGATCGTCGCCTGATTCAATTGAAGATCGAACGCGAAGCCATCAAGAAGGAAAAAGACGATGCATCGCAGCGTCGTCTTGCGTTGATTGAAGATGAGATTTTGAAGATCGAACGCGAATACGCTGATCTCGAAGAAATCTGGCGCGCTGAAAAAGCGGCAGCGCAGGGCAGTACGCACATCAAGGAGGAGATTGAAAAAATTCGTCTGCAAATGGAAGAGGCAACGCGCCAAAGTAACTGGCAAGTGGTCTCCGAACTGCAGTACGGTAAATTGCCCGAGCTGGAAAAAGCGCTCGAAGCGCAATCGCATCGCGACGCTGAAAGCGATCGGGAAGGTGGCATTGCCAACAAGCCCAAGCTGCTGCGCACGCAAGTCGGTGCAGAAGAAATCGCCGAAATCGTTTCACGCGCCACTGGTATTCCAGTCTCGAAAATGATGCAGGGTGAGCGCGACAAGCTCGTGCACATGGAAGATGAATTGCACAAGCGCGTGATTGGGCAGCATGAAGCAATCGTCGCGGTGTCGGATGCAATTCGCCGTTCGCGGGCAGGCTTGTCCGACCCGAATCGTCCCTATGGTTCGTTCATGTTTCTGGGGCCGACCGGTGTCGGTAAGACTGAGCTATGCAAGGCGCTCGCCGGATTTTTGTTCGATACCGAAGAATCGATGATCCGTATCGACATGAGCGAATTCATGGAGAAGCATTCGGTCGCCCGATTGATTGGCGCGCCGCCGGGTTACGTTGGCTACGACGAAGGCGGCTATCTGACCGAAGCCGTGCGGCGTCGACCGTACTGCGTGATTTTGCTCGATGAAATTGAGAAGGCGCATCCGGATGTATTCAATGTGTTGCTGCAGGTGCTCGACGATGGCCGCATGACCGATGGACAAGGGCGCACAGTCGACTTCAAGAACACAGTCATTGCCATGACCTCCAATCTCGGCTCGCACAAGATCCAGGCGATGGAAGGCAGTGATCCTGCGGTCGTGAAGATGGCAGTGATGGCTGAAGTGCAGCAGCATTTCCGCCCGGAGTTCATCAATCGCATCGATGAAATTGTGGTGTTCCATGCGCTCGATGAAAAAAATATCGGTGCGATTGCAAAGATTCAGTTGCGTATTTTGGAAGAGCGTTTGCACCGCATGGATATGCGACTTGAGGTCACGGAAGCAGCGCTGCAGCAAATCGCCGAGGCGGGTTTCGATCCGGTATATGGCGCGCGGCCCTTGAAGCGCGCGATTCAGCAGCGAATCGAAAATCCGCTATCGAAGCAAATTTTGCAAGGCAAATTCGGCCCTGACGATGTGATTCACGTTGACGTGCGAAATGGTGAACTCGTCTTTGAAAAGGGTGGCAAATAGCTTCACTGTTCTGGACTGAAAAATCCTGACGTGTTGTAATCTGTAGCAATCGTAATTTGTTGTCGTCGTGATCGTGATAATGCGTTTGATCATGATCTCAATCCCAAAAGTTAGACGTCAACTTTTGGGATTTTTTTATGCGCGGCGAAAGCGCTTGCTATAGCTTATGCGCCAACTCTTTCGATCGCGCGAAAAAATCCAGCACGATTTTCAACCGGCAGTTTTGCGTACATCCGGTTCAGTCCGCTGATAACCGCCAGCACGGAAGCCGTCACGATATTGGCATGCATTCCCACACCAAACACGGTACCCGGAACCTGATCGACCACGATCTCGGCGAAGGTCACCGCAGTGGCATCCGCACCCTGACCCATGGCACGTTCTTCGTAGCTATGCAGTTTTGCTTGCACGCGCAGCGCATGCAGCAGCGCATCGATCGGGCCATTCCCTTCGCCATCGAGTGTGACTTCGCGCCCGAACAGCTTGACCGTCAACTGCATGCCCTGCGCACGGCCATGCTCGAACAGATGATGATCGACGTAGATTACTGGTTCGCGCGCCGCAAAATATTCTTTCGAAAACAGCGTCCAGATATCTGCTGCGACAACCTCTCCGCCAGTTGAATCGGTCAGTGACTGCACGGTCGTACTGAACTCGACTTGCAGACGACGCGGCATCACCATGCCGTATTCGGCCTCCAGCAAAAACGCGATGCCGCCTTTGCCCGATTGACTATTGACGCGAATGATCGAATCGTAAGTGCGACCAAGATCGGCCGGGTCGAGTGGCAAATAGGGTACTTCCCAGATACCGTCAGCTGATTGCGCTGCCATGCCTTTTTTAATCGCATCCTGATGGGAGCCCGAAAACGCCGTGAAGACCAGATCACCGACATACGGATGGCGCGGATGAATCGGCAACTGCGTGCAATGCTCGACCACGCGTGCCACTTCATTGATGTTCGAAAAATCCAGACCCGGATGCACGCCTTGCGAATACAGATTTAAGGCCAGCGTCACCAGATCGACATTGCCGGTGCGCTCGCCATTGCCAAACAGGCAGCCTTCAACGCGATCCGCACCCGCCATCACACCGAGCTCGGCAGCGGCCACGGCAGTACCCCGATCGTTATGCGGATGCACGCTCAAAATAACTGAATCGCGGCGTGCCAGATTGCGGCTCATCCACTCGATCTGATCGGCGTAGATGTTCGGTGAGGCCAGCTCAACGGTCGCTGGACAATTGATGATGACTTTGTGTTCCGGCGTGGCGTCCCAGACTTCGATGACGGCATCGCATACTTCTTTGGCGAACTCCAGTTCGGTACCGGTGAAGGTTTCGGGGCTGTACTGAAAAACCCACTCGGTGTCGGGTTGTTCAGCAGCGAGTCGCTTGATTAATTTTGCGCTGTTGATGGCGATATCTTTTACGCCGGCTTTGTCCAGACCGAAAACCGTTTGCCGAAAATTTGGTGAGGTCGCGTTATACAAATGCACAATCGCACGCCGCGCGCCGCGTAATGATTCCATCGACCGCTCGATCAGATGGTCACGCGCTTGTGTCAGCACCTCGATGGTGACGTCGTCGGGAATCAGGTTTTGCTCGATCAGCGAGCGTACGAAGCCGAAGTCGGTATCCGACGCAGATGGGAAGGCGACTTCGATTTCCTTAAAGCCGATCGCGACCAGCGTTTGAAACATGCGCAGCTTGCGTTCGCCATTCATCGGCTCGAACAGCGCCTGATTGCCGTCGCGCAGATCGGTCGACATCCAGATCGGTGGTTTCGTAATGGTCTTTGACGGCCAGGTGCGATCGGCCAAGGCGATTGGTGCGAAGGGTTTATAGCGGGTGTTAGGTTGCTTCAACATGTCAGACTGCTCCAGTGAAATCGATAAGGGAAAGCACGTGTGGCCTGCTTCCGGTTACCCAACTGCCACGGGCGCAAGGTTGGGAAACCGGCGGTAGTCGTAGCATGAGGTGGTTTATCGGTTGGGTCATGAATATCTCTTTGCGGGCTGGTGGTTGACGTTAATAACGGTAGCGTAAAGCGGTAGCGGGATAAATAAAGCCGGTACGACTGCGTCGCCTGCGTAGCGACAGACGATCATAAAAAATTCAACAGGAGGGGGAAGAGTTTATATGCGCTGGGTGCGCAGTAGCCGTAGCGCGATCAGCGCAGGCTGGTAATGCAGAGTTAATGAAAACGATATCATGGACCCAACGCTAATGGAAGCTTTGCACGCTGTCAATAAAAATTATCTGCGGGCCTTTTTGTTGACGCGCTAGGCTCGGACGCGATGATCTGTAAATCGCGCGGATGCGCTACACGGTGTGGAAATACCGTACCATCGGATTTTGATGCGACGCGCAGGAGATTCCGTGCAAAATCTGCTCCAGTTAATTTATATCAGCCGTGCGACGTTTGCGTCATTGTCCAGCAAGCGCGGCATCGAGCCGCAAGTCGCACGCATTCTGGCCAAGTCCCGCGCCAATAATCGGCAATCGGGTCTGGCTGGTGTTTTATATTTTGGTGACGGATGTTTTTTTCAGTGTCTTGAAGGTGATGCTGAGAAGGTGGATACGCTGTTCGCAACATTGCAGCGCGATGATCGACATACCGATGTGAAATTAATCGCGCGCAAGCCAATTACGCGCTACACGTTTTCCGATTGGTCGATGAAATACGTGGCGATCGAAAAAGCCATTGAACGATTGCTGCAGGAACGCGGTTATGCGTCCTTTGACCCGTATCTTTTTGACGCTGATATGACGCAGGCGCTGCTCGATGTTCTGCAAATTAGTGACGCTACGGAGCCGCCGTCGCTGCACGCCGATGACGAGAGCACACCATGATTTTTTCAACTTGTGATTTGTGCGATGTGCACGAAGACAAGCTCGTCAACGGCTCGCTTACCGTGCTGCCACCGGTTTTTCTGCCGCTGGGTAAGCGCGCTAGTTTTAGCGGGATCGCCGCAACGGTGAAGGTATTTGAAGACAATGTGATGGTGCGTACTTCGCTGGAGGCGCCCGGGCATGGCAGTGTGCTGGTCGTCGACGGTGGTGGCAGTCTGCGTTGCGCATTGGTCGGCGGCAATTTGGGAAAGCTAGCCGAAAAAAATGGCTGGGCTGGCATCATCGTCTACGGATGTGTTCGTGATGTCGACGAACTGGCTGCGTGCGATGTTGGTGTACGGGCGCTGGCCGTGCATCCGCGCCGTAGCGTGCGCAAGGGTCTGGGCGATCGCGGCCTCGCGGTGTCAATTGCCGGGGTGATGGTGCGACCAGGTGACTGGATTTATGCCGATCGCGATGGTGTACTGGTGAGCCGTGAGCAACTTGATACTTGATCCAGCAGTGGGGCGGCATTGGCCCGATATCTGCTGAGAATCGTCAGATGGCCGTCATCATCATCCGTGACCACCACGGAAATTTCATCGAAGCGATTGCTGCCGGCTGGTAAAATACTAATTTCCCTTTTGGCGCTTTCCGACCATGTCCGGTAATACTTTCGGCACGCTGTTTACAGTCACTACCTTTGGCGAATCGCACGGCCCGGCAATCGGTTGCGTGATCGATGGTTGCCCCCCTGGCATGCTGTTATCCGAAAGCGATATCCAGCCCGAACTCGATCGCCGCAAACCGGGCACCTCGCGCCATGTCACACAACGTCAGGAATCCGATACCGTCGAAATTCTGTCGGGTGTGTATCAAGGCATGACGACCGGCACGCCAATCGCGCTGCTGATCCGCAATGAAGACCAGCGCAGCAAAGATTACGGCAACATCGCCGAGACCTTTCGGCCCGGCCACGCGGACTATACGTATTTTCACAAATATGGCATTCGCGACCCGCGCGGCGGCGGCCGTTCATCGGCGCGTTTGACGGCGCCGGTGGTGGGTGCCGCAGCGATCGCCAAAAAATGGCTGCAGCAGCAATACGGTACGGTGTTCCGCGGCTGCATGAGTCAGTTGGGTGAACTGACTATTCCATTCGAATCATGGGACCACGTGCCAAATAACCCCTTTTTTGCGGCCAACACATCAATGCTGCCTGCGCTCGAGGCGTACATGGATACCCTGCGCCGCGACGGCGACTCGTGCGGCGCGCGCATCGATGTGGTGGCCGACAATGTGCCGATCGGCTTGGGCGAACCCATCTATGACAAGCTCGATGCTGAAATTGCGTACGCGCTGATGGGCATCAATGCGGTCAAGGGCGTGGAGATCGGTGCTGGCTTCAAGTCGGTGGCGCAAAAAGGAACGGAGCATGGTGACGAACTGACGCCGGAAGGATTTCGCACCAATAATGCCGGTGGCGTGCTTGGTGGCATATCGACCGGCCAGTCAATTACCGCATCGATTGCGATCAAGCCGACCTCGTCGATCCGCACGGCACGCGATTCGATCGACAAGCTCGGGCAGCCGTTGAAGGTCGAAACCTTCGGGCGCCATGATCCGTGCGTTGGTATCCGCGCCACGCCGATTGCCGAAGCCATGCTGGCGCTGGTGCTAATGGATCACGCGCTGCGCCATCGGGCGCAATGTGGGGATGTACAAGTGGCGATGAAACCGATCGCTGCCAGCGTTCACGCGAGCTGATCTCAACAAAATTTTTGTCCGATGGTGATCTGCTGCCTGCGATAGTTACCGCGGCAGGAGAATCGCCGTAGAAGCCAGACCCCAACCAACATGCGTTCGACCGCAGGAAACCCTCCCGTGCCGCAATCTGCCTGGCCAAAACAGTCGCTGACGTTCGGCCTGTTCTTTTTTGCGTACTACGGTTACGTCGGCGTCTTCTCGCCCTTCGCCAGTTTGTTCTTTGCCCAGCGCGGCATGAGCGCGACGCAAATCGGTGTACTGATGTCGCTGATGCAGGTTATGCGTATTTTCGGTCCTAATTTATGGGGCTGGATTGCGGACCATCTCCATGCACGGGTAACGGTATTGCGCGTCACTGCAACTGCTGCCACGTTGCTGTTTGTCGGGATGTTTTTTGCCGAAAATTTCTGGACTTTTTTTTGGGTGATGGCGCTGGTGAATTTATTCACTGGTGCGCAAGGGCCGTTGTCGGAAGCATTGATGCTCACCGAAATGCGCGGCGATCTGACCCATTACGGCAAGCTTCGCCTGTGGGGATCGGTTGGATTTATCGCGGCTGTCACGGTGGCGGGCGAGCTGCTCGATCGCTATGGCGTTGGCCTGATGCCAACAATCGCATTTGCGCTGTTGGCGTTGTTGGTGATGGTTAGTTTGCGTCTGCATGAATCCGAGCAGGTGCATGCGACGCAAGCGGTTATTTCGTTACGATCGATCTTGCAGCGACGTGAAGTCATCGCATTTTTTACGTCGACCTGCTTGATGGTGGCAGCGCATGCGGCGGTCTACGTATTTTATTCGCTGTACCTCGAACAACACGGTTACAGCAAGACCTTGATCGGTGTGATGTGGTCAATCGGCGTGGTGGCGGAGATCGGATTTTTTTATTTTCAGGCGCCGATTTTTCGGCGCTTTGGGGTGCGACGTTTAATGATGATCAGCCTGTTGCTGGCAGTGGTGCGGTTCATGATGATTGGACTGTGCGCAGAATCGCTGGTGGGGCTGGTGGTGGCGCAACTGCTGCATGCAGCCAGTTTTGCGGTCCATCATTCTTCATCAGTGGCGATGATGCAGCGCTGGTTTTCCGGGCGACTGCAAGCGCGCGGCCAAGCGCTTTACACCAGTATTTCGTATGGCGTCGGTGGCTCGGCAGGTGGTTTGTTGCTGAGCGTAATCTGGAGCAGATACGGCGCGCAGTCGGTCTTTTTTGCTGCGTCCGCCTTATGCGGCCTGGCAGTACTCGCCGCCGCGTTATCATTGCGCTGGCAAACCCATCACACAAGGCAATCATGACTTCAAGACCGTATTTTAAAAAAGTAATGTTATGCGCAGCGCTGGTCGGACTTACCGCGTGCGAAACCGTGCAGACCACGCAGGGTGGTGTGGTCGGCGTACAGCGCCAACAGCGCATGCTGGTGTCGTCAGCGGAAATCAATCAGGCGGCACAAGCCGAATACAGTCAACTGATGGCCGCTGAACAACAGAAAGGTGCGCTGAACCGCAACCCTGCGCAGACCGCGCGTGTGCGTGCAATCGCCAATCGCCTGATTGCGCAGACACCGGTATTTCGTCTTGATGCGCGTCAGTGGGCGTGGGAAGTCAACGTGATTACCTCCAATGAAGTCAACGCGTGGTGCATGCCTGGCGGAAAAATTGCGGTGTATTCCGGCTTGATCGAACAGCTCCGCGTTAGCGACGATGAATTGGCGGCAGTGATGGGCCACGAGATGGCGCATGCGCTGCGTGAACACGCGCGTGAGCGCGCATCGGAGCAGGCAGTGGCCGGGCTCGGCATTTCAATTTTATCTGCAGCAATCGGTGCCGGTAGTGCAGGGCAGCAAGGTATGCAGTACGCGTACATGGGTTTGCTCGGCTTGCCAAATTCGCGCGCCCACGAAACCGAAGCCGACCGTATCGGTATCGAACTGGCCGCACGTGCGGGTTACAACCCGCATGCAGCCATCACACTGTGGCAAAAGATGGAGCAGGTCGGTAATGGAGAGCCGCCAAAGTTCTTGTCTACCCATCCGCCACGTGAAGATCGGTTGCGTGATCTGACCGACTATGCGCAGCGTGTCGATCCCCTTTATCAGCAGGCGCGGCGCGGTCGTTAATGGTCTGACAGCAGCGGCAGAGGGCGGTTTTGCTCTCTGCAACTATGGCATAATTGAAGTCCGAATTTTTTGATGACGACACGCTTTCAGCGCACGGCTCGTTTCGCATAATGGCTCAAACACTGTACGACAAACTCTGGGAATCGCATGTGGTCGATACCGGCAGCGATGGCACTACCATCCTGTATATCGATCGGCATCTGGTGCACGAAGTGACCAGTCCGCAAGCATTCGATGGATTGAAGCTGGCCAACCGTCAGCCGTGGCGCATGTCCGCCAATCTCGCGGTAGCCGATCACAATGTGCCGACCACGGATCGTGCGCTAGGTATCGCCGATCCGATTTCGCGATTGCAGGTTGAAACACTCGACGACAATGCCAAAACCTACGGCATGACGTACTTCAACATGCGCGACAAGCGTCAGGGTATCGTTCACGTGATCGGACCGGAACAGGGCGCGACATTGCCAGGCATGACGGTGGTCTGCGGTGACTCGCATACTTCCACACACGGCGCTTTCGGCTGTCTGGCGCACGGCATCGGCACCTCCGAAGTTGAGCATGTGCTGGCGACGCAAACGCTGCTGACCAAAAAATCCAAGGCGATGTTGGTGAATGTCGACGGTGCGTTGCCGAAAGGCGTGACCGCCAAAGACATCGTGCTGGCAATTATCGGCAAAATTGGTACGGCGGGTGGTACCGGTTATGCGATCGAATTCGGCGGTAGCGCGATACGTGCGTTGTCGATGGAAGGGCGCATGACGATTTGCAATATGGCCATCGAAGCTGGTGCGCGTGCGGGCATGATTGCGGTGGATACAACCACGATCGACTATGTAAAAGGTCGGCCGTTCTCGCCAGTAGGTCCACATTGGGACCGCGCAGTTGACTATTGGCGCACGCTGCATTCCGACGCGGGCGCGCGTTTTGATCTCGTTGTTAATCTCGATGCCGCGCAGATCGTGCCGCAAGTCACTTGGGGCACGTCGCCCGAGATGGTGGTGTCTGTCGATGCGCGCGTGCCCGATCCTGACAAAGAAAAAGATCCGGTCAAGCGTGAAGCAATGGAAAAAGCGCTGGTCTACATGGCGCTTAAACCGAATACCGCAATGGTCGATATCCGTATCGACAAAGTCTTCATCGGCTCATGCACTAATTCACGCATCGAAGATTTGCGTGCTGCCGCAGCTGTCGTACGCGGCAAATTTCGCGCGTCGAATGTGCGGCTCGCGATGGTCGTGCCGGGCTCGGGTTTGGTAAAAGATCAGGCCGAACGCGAAGGGCTCGACAAGATATTTCTGGCAGCAGGTTTCGAGTGGCGCGAGCCGGGCTGTTCGATGTGTCTGGCGATGAACGCCGATCGTCTCGAACCAGGCGAGCGCTGCGCCTCGACCTCGAACCGCAATTTTGAAGGAAGACAGGGTGCAGGAGGACGCACGCATCTCGTCAGTCCGGCGATGGCTGCAGCTGCAGGTATCGCAGGGCATTTTGTTGACATACGACTTTTATAAAAACGGGGAAATAACATGAACAAGATTCTGGTTTTGGCATTGGTTGCCGCGGGTGTTTTTTTGTCTGGATGCAACACCATCAACGGTATGGGTAAGGATGTCGAACGTGTTGGTGAAAAAGTGCAGAGCGTTGCCAAGTAAGCGTGTTTGATAGGCGCGCTGCAGCGCAACAGCGCTGCGCGTCCTGTCAGTTTTGATTGCACCTGCTGCGCTGATTATCATTACTTCAAGTTGGCTCCTGCTGTTTTTTTAGTCTGATTGCGCATGAATAAATTTACTCTGCTGAATGGTTTGGTCGCGCCGCTCGATCGGGCGAATGTCGATACCGATGCCATCATTCCAAAGCAATTTCTGAAATCGATCAAGCGTTCCGGCTTCGGCCCGAACCTGTTCGACGAGTGGCGCTATCTCGATCATGGCGAACCGGGGATGGACAATGCAAAGCGTCCGGTCAACCCGGATTTCGTCTTGAATCAACCGCGCTATCAAGGCGCATCAATCCTGCTGGCACGCAAAAACTTTGGTTGTGGTTCGTCGCGCGAGCATGCGCCGTGGGCGCTAGACCAGTTCGGTTTCAGAGCCGTGATTGCGCCAAGCTTTGCCGATATTTTTTTCAACAACTGCTACAAAAATGGCCTGCTGCCAATTGTCTTACCGGAAGCGGCGATTGATCGGTTGTTCGATGAGGTGCGGGCGTTTCCTGGGTTTCGGCTCGTGGTTGATCTGGAACGTCAGTTAGTCAGTACTGCCAGCGAAAGTCAGACCTATCCCTTCGAGATTGACAGCTTCCGCAAACACTGTCTGTTGAACGGTCTCGACGATATCGGTCTGACACTGCAGCATGCCGACAAAATTCGCGCTTTTGAAGAACGTCATCTCGCTGCCAAGCCTTGGCTGACCAACGGGATTTAATTGTCTGTTCGCACGACGGTCGATGACTGTTGTGCCTCTCTTCCAAATACATCATGAAAATCGCAATTTTGCCGGGCGATGGCATCGGCCCGGAAATCATTAATGAAGCCGTCAAGGTACTGAACGCCCTTGGTGAGCCGATCGAAATGGAAGCAGCACCGGTCGGTGGCGCGGGTTACGAAGCGAGTGGCCATCCGCTGCCAGACGCAACGCTGAAGTTGGCACAAGATGCCGACGCCATTCTGTTCGGTGCGGTCGGCGACTGGAAGTATGACACGCTCGATCGCCCGTTACGCCCGGAGCAGGCAATTCTTGGTTTGCGCAAGCATTTAGGATTGTTCGCCAATTTGCGCCCAGCGATTCTGTATCCCGAGCTCGCTGGTGCGTCGACCCTGAAGCCCGAAGTGGTATCGGGTCTCGATATCCTGATTATTCGCGAACTAACCGGCGACATCTACTTCGGTCAACCACGCGGCATGCGCAGCGCGCCTGATGGTCCGTTCAAGGGCGAACGCGAAGGTTTCGATACGATGCGCTATGCCGAATCCGAAATCCGCCGCATCGCGCATGTTGCATTTCAGGCGGCACAAAAACGCGGCAAGCGTCTGACCAGCGTCGACAAGGCCAACGTGCTTGAGACGTTCCAGTTCTGGAAAGAGATTGTCACTGAGGTGCACGCTGAATATCCGGACGTCTCGCTTGACCACATGTATGTGGATAATGCCGCAATGCAATTGGTACGCGCACCAAAAAAATTCGACGTAATTGTGACCGGCAACATGTTCGGCGATATTTTGTCGGACGCCGCAGCTATGTTGACCGGATCGATCGGCATGTTGCCCTCGGCATCGCTCGACGCACGTAACAAGGGCTTGTACGAGCCATCGCATGGTTCAGCACCGGATATTGCTGGCAAGGGGATTGCCAACCCGCTGGCAACGATTTTGTCTGCTGCAATGATGTTGCGCTTTTCGTTTGACAATACCGAACAGGCGGATCGCATCGAGCGCGCGGTGAAGTCGGTGCTCGCACAAGGGTTGCGTACAGCCGACATTTTTGAGCAAGGTACGACCCAGGTTGGTACACAAGCGATGGGCGATGCAGTAGTCAAAGCACTTCAATAAGGCACCTCAATGATGTTGATCAAAAACGGCGACGCTTTTTCGCCATACGTTTAGGAAATGAATATGAAACTCGTTGGCTTGGTCGGTTGGCGCGGCATGGTGGGCTCAGTCTTGATGCAGCGTATGCAGGACGAGGGTGATTTCGATCATATCGAGCCGGTATTTTTTTCAACGTCGAACGCCGGTGGTAAAGCACCGGCACTAGCGAAGAACGAAACGACGCTGAAAGATGCGAACGATATCGACGCGCTGAAAAAATGCGACATCGTCATCACTTGTCAGGGTGGTGACTACACAAATGACGTATTTCCGAGACTTCGCGCGACGGGTTGGGATGGTTTCTGGATTGACGCGGCGTCCAGCTTGCGCATGAATGACGATGCAATTATCGTTCTGGATCCGGTGAATTTAGCGGTGATTGAAGCCGGATTGCAACGCGGTATCAAAAATTATATTGGCGGTAATTGCACGGTGTCGTGCATGTTAATGGGGCTGGGTGGCTTGTTCGAGCACCGCTTGATCGACTGGGTAAGTTCGATGACCTATCAAGCCGCATCCGGTGGCGGCGCCCAACACATGCGCGAACTGCTCACCCAGTTCGGTACGATCAATGCCGAAGTCAAGGCATTGCTGGATAACCCGGCTGCAGCGATCCTCGAAATCGATCGCAAGGTATTGGCCAAGCAGCATGCAATGTCGCCAGACGAGACCGCACAGTTTGGCGTGCCGCTGGCCGGTAACCTGATCCCATGGATCGACAAGGATCTCGGCAATGGTGTGTCGAAGGAAGAATGGAAGTCCGGCGCCGAGACCAACAAGATTCTTGGTCGCGGTGCAGCCTTTGGCAGCGCAGCGGAGCCGGTGATCCCGATGGATGGATTGTGTGTACGGATCGGTGCCATGCGTTGCCACTCGCAGGCCTTGACCATCAAATTGAAAAAAGATGTACCACTTGATGAAGTCATCGACATCATCGCGAGCAATAACCAGTGGGTCAAGGTTGTGCCAAATACACGTGAAGCGTCTATGCGTGATCTGACACCCGCGGCCGTGACCGGTAGCCTGATGATACCTGTCGGGCGGTTGCGCAAGATGCAAATGGGCGGCGAGTATCTGTCGGCATTTACGGTCGGAGACCAGTTGTTGTGGGGAGCGGCGGAGCCGTTGCGGCGTATGCTGAGAATCGTTCTGGAGCAGTGAGAGCCCGGACGGCGAACGATTTGACGTGATGTTCCGTTGCGATAGCAAGGGAGCGCTGGCGTTGTCGCTGTGCAACATTGAAGTGTGGTTTCATGACGCTTGCAACTGTGTGCAGGTTTTACCAGTGCTGAGAAGATGGTTGCGCTTGCACCGCTAAGTTCATGATGCTATGTTAAAAGTTACTACGTCAAAAGATCGGCAACGTGCGCTGGCGTGAGGCTCGCCGCGTTTGCTCTGGACCACGTCAACGGAATGTCAAATATGTCTCTATCCATGCAGCTTCGCAGATCGCCACAGTTGGCTTCCTTTACGTTAAAAACCTTGAGCGCTGCCGTGCTTGCGGCAACCCTGATAGCACCTGCTTTAGGTGCAGGCCTCGGCAAGCTGACCGTATTGTCCGCACTGGGCCAACCCCTCAATGCCGAGATCGAATTGACGTCGGTAGGTCGTGACGAGGCGGGCAACTTGTCTGCCAAACTGGCTTCTGTAGAAGCTTTTCGACAAGCCAATATCGAACTCAACCCGGCGCTGTATTCAATCCGCTTTTCAGTCGAGCAACGCGGTACGCGCCCGATAATTCGCGTCACGTCCGCGCAACCGATGAACGAACCTTTCGTCGATATGCTGCTGGAGTTGGGTAGCGCGAATGGTCGTCTGGTACGCGAATATACGTTCCTTCTCGATCCAGCCGACATGCGCTCTGCTCAGGTAGCGGCGCCGGTCGCGGCCGCTGTTGCTCCGGCTGCCAGAGCGCCGCGCGCGCCGGTTGAGTCCGCCCCGAAAGCGGTTTCGGAGCAGTCCGAACCAATGCCAGTGCGCAAACCGGCCAGAGCAAAATCAGCAGAAAACCCGGGCTCGGCAGACGGTGCTGCAAAGTCGTACACCGTCAAGCGTGGTGACTCTCTCGCCCGAATTGCGAACCAGGTCCGCTCGAACGGTGTATCGCTTGATCAGATGCTGGTGGCAATCTATCGCGCTAACCCGAATGCTTTCGTTGGCGAAAACATGAACCGGATGCGTACCGGTCAGATTCTGTCGATACCGAACGCAGATGCCGCGAGTGGTGTTACCAACACCGAAGCGCGCGGCGTTGTCATCGCCCAGGCACAGGATTTTGCGAATTATCGCAACAAGCTTGCCGGTCAGGTGTCGACTTCCTCGCCACAAAAAGCGCCAGCAGCCACCCAGACCGCCGGCGGAAGTATTGTTGCCAAGGTGGAGGAGCAAAAAAATACTGCCACTGAATCGCGTGACAAGCTGAAATTATCCAAGTCTGGCATTCCTGCAGCAGGGGGCGCGTCTGCAAAAGCAGCAACTGGCCCGACTGCCGAAGAGCAAATCGCCAAAGATAAGGCGATTACGGAGGCAAACGCGCGTGTCCGGGAGCTCGAAAAAAATGTGGCTGATCTGCAAAAAATTCTTGAGCTAAAAAACAAGAATCTCGCCGAGCAGCAAAAAAAAGCTGAAACGGCTGCAAAGGCTGTAGCCCCGAATGAGAGCGTGCAGCCAAGTGACAAGGCAGTAACGCCGACCGAAGCGAAAAATGCAGTTCCGGTAACCCAAACCAATCCCTCCGCAGGTGCGCCGGTGACTACCCAAGCGGTAGCGGCAAAGCCAGATGTTGCGCCTGTCGTAGCGCCAGCGCTATCTGTTGTGCCGTCAACGGATGCAGCGGCAAGCAGTGCAGCAACGTCGACGGCTGCTTCGGTTCAACCAGTCAGCCCCCCAACAGAGGCGCCGGTGAAGGTCGTAAAGCAGTCGAAGCCTGGTGCTGCCGCACCTTCCTCGGTCGAATCCAGCTTCATGGACGATTTGCTCGGGAACGCTTTCGTCTTGCCTGCTTTAGGTCTGATTCTGGTCGCATTGGGAGCCCTGGGTATTGTCAGTTCCCGCCGCAAAAAGAAAAATCAGCAATTTGAAGACAGCATTCTTACTGACTCCAATTTGAAGTCGAACTCGCTGTTTGGTTCGACCGGTGGGCAAAGCGTGGACACCAACAACAGCGTGTTCAATTCGAACTTCGCACCGACTGCCAGCCAACTGGACGCAAACGAAGTCGATCCGATTGCCGAGGCTGATGTGTACATCGCTTACGGCCGTGATGCGCAGGCCGAAGAAATTCTGAAGGAAGCGCTGAGAACGCAGCCCGAGCGCCACGGAGTACGTACCAAACTTCTGGAAATCTACGCCACGCGTAAAGACACACGCTCATTCGACATGATGGCCAGCGAGCTGTACGGCATGACCAAAGGTGAAGGGGCGGATTGGGCGCACGCTGCGTCGATGGGCGCGGCGCTCGATCCCAACAACCCACTTTACGCCGGCGCACAGGTCCAACCAGTTGCCTCGTCAACTGCGTTGGCGGCCGGTGCAATTGCAGCAACCGATGGCTTTGATCTCGAGTCGTTACTGGCCACTACGCAACACCATGATCTGCACGGTGGTGTCGCTACGGTCGCGCCTTCGATCGAGCATAGTGAAAATGTTGTGCATAGTGAGCTTGCGTCGAATGCTGCCGAAGTGCAGTTTTTGCCGGAGCATTCCTCTCACGAGGGCCATAGCAATGATGTAGACAGCATGCTCGATATCGGCAAGCCACAGGATGCGCCAACCGTTCATCCAAACCAGGCTGGGTCAGCGCTGTTGAATGACAGTCTTGACTTCGACCTCGCCGGGCTGACGCTTCCCGAAGAGCCAGCACATCCCGGGATAATCCATGCTCATAATGAGGGCGATGTCGATCTGAACTCGTTGAATTTTGATATGCCGGCGAGCATGACTGATCCGGTACCGGCTGGCGATGTGCATGACGCTGAATTTCACAAGACAGCCGAGGTAAAACACCAAGCGGCTTTGCCAGCATCTGCTGAAGTTTTGCTAGCGGATACAGGACTTGATTTCATGCACGAGCCAGCGCCTAGCCAAGGTCCGTTGCATACCGAGCCGAAGGCAGAGCCTGTATCGAAAATATCGGAGCCAGCCGTGACGCGCCCCGATCCGCTGGAATTCGACTTGTCCGGAATCAGTCTCGATCTGAGTCCAACCGGTGCCGCGGCACCCCACACGCCTTCAAATGCGCCATCGCACCACGTTAGTAGTGAGCACGATGTGAGCGACACGCTGGTTCTTGATGACGAGTCCATGTCGAGCGCGCCAGAAATGGCGACCAAGCTCGATCTTGCCATGGCGTATGAAGAAATCGGCGACAAGGAAGGCGCGCGTGAGCTTCTGGACGAAGTGATCAACGGCGGCTCTGCGGATCAGATCGCCAAGGCGAAAGAGATGTTGTCGAAGTTGGGTTGACTTCTTTCATATCCAAGCTGCGCCGGCATGCAAAAAGCTTGTTCGATGCGTATTGGTTGATCGAATGACATCCTAAAAAAGTCATGCTCGGAATCGCTGACGACTTCTGCTCATAACGACTTGCTCATCATGTCCTGACTTGAGAACGAATTTTCGCGTGTGGTGGGTGCGAGTGAGCACGGCGACTGATGTGAGGTATGTTTTGCGGGCCGGGTCGCTATTTCTCGCCTGGCAACATGTGCGTCATACTGCGCATGGGTTTTATGCAATCCTCAAAACGCGTAGTCGTTTCGTGATACTTAAAAGAATCTGAGCCTTGAATATCTGCCCGTTACATTAATAGGACAGAGACTTGCCGATTTTTATGCCCGTTCCGAGCGCCATGCTCTGAACATTGTTATGTCGTGTCAACAAAGCGTGCGATGTCTACCGTGCTCCTCATGCACGCGCATCGTAAGTGACATGAGATTGTTCCCCTCAATTTCTATCAAGCATTTTTCTGTGCGTCGCGGAAGGCGTTCACTCGCACTCTCCGCCTCAATCTGGTGATGGTGTTTCGCCAGGTACTTCTCAGTAGGTATTACGTGATATTGGCAAACTTACCCGAGCCGCAGAAAGTATTGGCAAAGGAATGCCGCTGGCACCGCTGGACATTTCGCGCGGCGATGAAATTGCCTTTCTTGCTAAAAGCGTCCACGAGATGTAGCGCAACCTGCCCACCGACAAGCTGACCGATCTGCCCAATCGTGATGCGCTACCTGCGCACATCATGTATCGCGAGAGATGCGTAATACTCCAAATAACGCTGAAATTTTGCCTGCTGTTTATTGACCTTGGCCGCTTCAAGGTAGTCAACGATGAGTTGGGACACGATACCGGTGATCAATTAGCGATCGAAGCGGCCCGCTGTCTGCATGCCGTTCTTCAGGGGGATGACGAAGTTGACCGATTCGGCGGGGACGAATTCGTTACTTGGTTGCGCGGTGTTGACTTACAGGAAAACCTTGCAGCGGTGTGCAAAAAAATCACGCTACTCGTTCAGATGCCGTTAATCGCACGCGACACCATCGACGTGCTTATCGGCGAATCCATTGGCGCAGCCATGTATCCGGCAGATCGCAAAAATAGGGAGACGCTGATGCAGATAGCGGACATCCTCATGTTCGGTGATAAAAAATATCGCAAGGAACAGTGACGCTGACTTTCTGAAGCGGCAGGATCACGTCAAGACCGAGAGATTGGCGACTAAGCCAGATGGCAGCAAGTCAATCGCATCGACGGGCAATGCGGCGCGGTTGTTGGTGGCGCCTCAGCTATGCAGGGATACGCTAAAAATAAGCCTTGTTGCAAAGTGTCGTTTTTGTTGTGCATGTGGTCTGCAACGTTTAAACAACTTTCCCCGCAAAATAAATTCAAAAGATGGAATTTCAGATTATGCGTCATCAAAAAGAAGTACATTACTTTTAGACGATATTTAACTATTACTATTGGTAGATAAGATCTTCGTCAATAAGTTCTGCCGATCAGCTTTCTGGATCTAATCACTTAATAGTCAATGGAGGTGGAATGATTCCTTTAAACCATGCGCGGCTCCTTCAAAACCCGTTATTCGGCCTAGTCGTTCTTCTCGTTCCTTTCGCTGCGAATGCAGGCGACACCCTCGCACAAATCCGCGAAACAAAGATGATAACGATCGCGCATCGAGAGTCGTCGATTCCATTTTCTTACATCGATGATAAACAGGTTGCCACCGGTTATGCAGTTGAGCTGTGCAAAAAAATTGCAGAAGGTGTCAAGCGTGAACTGAATCTTCCTCAGCTAAAGATTGCGTATCTCGCGGTCACATCGTCCACGCGCATTCCTGCAATTGTCGATGGCAAGGCCGATCTGGAATGTGGCTCAACGACCAATAACGCGGATCGCCGCAAGCAGGTCGCTTTTACCATTCCTCATTTTGTCGCTGCGGCGCGTATGCTTGTCCGAAGCGATTCCGGGATTAAAAATTGGGCGGACCTGCGTGACAAGAAAATAGTGACGACCAAGGGCACTACGACGATCAAATTGCTCAATGATCGCGATAAGGTGCGTTCGCTCAAACTGGATTTGATCGAACGCCCCGATCATGCGCAATCGTTCGACATGGTGGAGAGCGGTGCCGCTGTCGCCTTCCCGATGGATGATGTGTTGCTGTATGGATTAAGGGCAGGCGCCAAGGCCCCCGAAAAATTTTCAGTCGTTGGCGATCCCTTATCGGCAGAACCGTATGCAATCATGTTGCGCAAGAACGATCCAAAATTCAAGGCGCTGGTTGATCGGGAAATGAGCCACATCATTCACGATGGTGATTTCGTTAAACTATACGACAAGTGGTTTAACCGGCCCATTCCGCCGAAGAACATCAACATGAATATGCCGATGAGCTACCTGCTGCGTGACGTTCTGCGTTTTCCTACCGATAAGGTCGGTGATTAATACACGTTGACGTCCATAGGTCGGGCTTACACTGAGCGAATCACCGCCTGTTAAAATGTGAGTGTCGGAGGATGGCGCGTCGAGCGTAACTGCTCAAGCTGACAGTTAAGTACAGCCTGAATAAAAATCTTGCTACGCAGAGATAAGTCCCTAACCAGTGTTTTTGATTCCGGTGAAAGATCTGCCTCAGCATCTGATCCTTCGGTGCCGTAACTCGATGCGCACCGTTATAAAGAATTTGATTCAACATAATAAGAAATTGGCTGACGCCGATTAAGCAAAGAAAAAAATCCGCAATGCGACTTGTGCTGGGAATTCAATACGACGGATCGCCCTGGCAGGGATGGCAGACGCAGCGCAGTCGCAAAACAGTTCAGGATCAGCTCGAATCTGCGCTGTACGCCTTCACCCAATCCGCAATCACCACTACCTGTGCCGGTCGCACGGATGCCGGGGTGCATGCTACTGAGCAGGTGGTCCATTTCGATACCGCGATTGAGCGGCCGATGTCGTCTTGGGTGCGGGGTTTGAACACACATTTGCCGCCCTCGATTTGTGTGCGCTGGGCGTCTACCGTGCCAAATGAGCAGAAATTTGAGCACGAGTTTCATGCCCGCTTCAGTGCACGTTCTCGCACCTATCACTATCTGCTCTACAACCATGCTGTCCGGTCACCGTTATGGGTTGGCAAAGCGGGTTGGGTATTCCGGCCACTGGATATCGACAAGATGCACGACGCTGCGCAGAGTATGGTGGGCACCCATGATTTTTCGGCGTTTCGGTCAGTTGATTGCCAAGCGAAGTCGCCAGTCAAAATCATGCATGGTATTGGAATCTCCCGGCAGGATGACGTGGTCACCATTCAATTTCACGCTAACGCTTTTTTGCATCATATGGTGCGTAACATTGTTGGATCACTCGTGTATGTCGGTATTGGTCGCCAGCCGGTCGATTGGATGGCCGAATTGCTTGTGCAAAAAAACCGCCATCTAGCGGCTCCGACCTTTAGCCCCGATGGTTTGTACCTGACCAAAATCGATTACGATTTGAAATGGCGTCTCCCGCAAGAGTCGACGTCAATTTTTTCGTATTTTTAATGACTATCGCTGCAGCTTGAGCTGCATGCGGTTTTCCTCTAATCGACGCATCGCTCCATGAATCGCCACTTCCAATGACGCATCGCACACGTATCAAAATTTGTGGTCTGACCCGTCCAGCCGATATTGAGGCCGCAATTGCGGCGGGTACCGACGCCATCGGTTTGGTGTTCTACCCGCCGAGTCCGCGTCATGTCACCGCGTCACAGGCAGCATTGCTGCTGCGGTCTGTTCCCGCCTTCGTTACGGTAACGGGTTTGTTCGTCAATGCCACGATTAGCGAAGTCGAACAGGCGATGCATCAGGCACCGGTATCGCTGCTGCAATTTCACGGCGATGAAACGCCGGAGCAGTGCGCGACGATTGCAGAGTCGGTCAATCGGCCGTTCATTCGGGCAATGCGTATTGGTCCGACTGCAACCGCCGCGGATTTGTTAGAATACGAGCGAATATATCGCGGCACCGGCAAGCACTTTGCCGGGTTGTTACTCGATACTTTGGTCGATGGTTTTGGCGGTGGTGGAAAGGTTTTCGATTGGTCTCTCATTCCAGAAGAACTCGCGCATCGGGTCGTTTTAAGTGGTGGCTTGAACGCGCACAACGTCACTGACGCGGTCACCCGCGTGCGCCCCTACGCGGTCGATGTCAGCAGTGGCGTCGAATCTGCCAAGGGCATCAAGGACGCTGCGGCAATGCGCCGCTTTATCGATGCAGTACGCACGGCTGATGCAGTGCCTGCGACCAACCCATTACGAGAGAATCACCATGACTGAATTAAACGTACTCGAACAAACTGTCGAGCGCAAAGCCGAACTCGCTGAAACACTGTATGACCTGCCTGACCAGCGCGGTCACTTCGGTCCCTACGGCGGCAGTTTTGTTTCTGAAACCCTGACGCATGCCTTGAACGAACTTAAGGCTGCTTACGCGCGATACAAAGACGACCCGCAATTTCTGGCTGAATTCAAGGACGATCTGAACCATTTCGTCGGCCGCCCAAGTCCGGTCTATCACGCAAAGCGCTGGTCTGAAAAAATGGGTGGCGCGCAAATTTATTTCAAGCGCGAAGACCTCAACCACACCGGCGCGCACAAAATCAATAACGTCATCGGTCAGGCCTTGCTAGCCAAGCGGATGGGCAAGCCGCGCATCATCGCTGAAACCGGTGCCGGTCAGCACGGCGTTGCCACTGCCACGATTTGCGCGCGCTTCGGCCTTGAATGCGTGGTCTACATGGGCAGCGAAGACATCAAGCGACAGGCGCAAAACGTCTATCGGATGAAGTTACTCGGTGCGACTGTGGTACCGGTCGAATCCGGTTCCAAAACCCTGAAAGATGCGCTCAATGAAGCGATGCGCGACTGGGTCACGAATATTGAAAACACGTTTTACATCATCGGCACGGTAGCAGGGCCGCATCCGTATCCGATGATGGTGCGCGATTTCCAGTCGGTGATTGGCGAAGAATGCCTGACGCAAATGCCGGACATGACCGGCCGCCAGCCAGACTATGTGATGGCGTGCGTGGGCGGCGGCTCAAACGCAATGGGCATCTTCTATCCGTACATCAATCATCACGATGTGCAACTAATCGGCGTCGAAGCGGCCGGTGAAGGGATGGATACCGGAAAGCATTCAGCATCGCTGCAACTGGGCACGCCAGGTGTTTTGCACGGCAACCGTACCTACTTGCTGCAAGACGCGAACGGGCAAGTTATCGAAACCCATTCGGTCTCAGCCGGCCTCGACTATCCGGGAGTCGGCCCCGAACATGCATGGTTGAAAGATATCGGTCGCGCGCAGTATGTGCCGATTACCGACGATGAAGCCTTAAAGGCGTTTCATGATTGCTGTCTGATCGAAGGCATCATTCCTGCGCTTGAATCGAGTCATGCACTGGCCTACGCCGCAAAGCTTGCCGCTACGCTGCCGGTAGATAAAATCATTTTGGTGAATTTGTCCGGTCGCGGTGATAAGGACATGCATACAGTTGCTGAACGTATGGGAATGAATTTTTATTGCCGTGAATCGTGCGCGGTTGGTGCAGCAAAGATCGTAGCGATGCCAAAATAATCAGACGGAAGACGACATGGCGACATTCGTCGCTATGTCGTCACACCAGAAGTGACCAGCAACATTTCGGCTGTAACGGTATGTTCAATGGTCGTGAGTTCAACTACTGGAAGCGCATCTGTTGTACCACCGTCTCATTCAAACTATAGAATAAATAGAACAGTCAGATTCATGTCCAGAATTCAGGCAACATTTGCAGCCTTGGCCGCAGAAAAAAAGACCGCGTTGATCCCTTTCATCACGGCTGGCGACCCATCCCCGCAACTGACCGTGCCGTTGATGCACGCACTCGTAGAAGGTGGCGCTAATATTCTGGAACTCGGCGTGCCGTTTTCCGATCCGATGGCCGAAGGGCCGGTAATTCAGCGTGCCAGCGAGCGCGCACTGAAACATGGTGTCGGCATGCGTGATGTACTTGAGTACGTACGCCAGTTTCGCTCGACCGACTCGACCACGCCGGTTGTTTTGATGGGCTATGCAAATCCAATCGAGCGCATGGGTCAGCAGGAATTCATCGTTGCCGCAAAAGAGGCCGGAGTTGACGGAACGATTGTGGTCGATTACCCACCGGAAGAGTGTGAAGAATTTGCCGCCGGCATGCAGTCAGCCGGACTCGATCCGATCTTTTTGTTGGCGCCGACGTCGACCGAACAGCGGATCAGCCAGGTGGCGCGCGCAGGTCGCGGATTTTGCTATTACGTTTCGCTAAAAGGCGTGACTGGCGCGGCGAATATTGATATTGACGAAGTGTCACAGCGAATTGCAGCGATCCGCAAGCATGTCAAATTGCCGATCGGTGTGGGTTTTGGGATCCGCGATGGTGCGACGGCCAAGGCGATTGCGGGTGTTGCCGATGCGGTCGTGATTGGTAGCCGTATCATCCAGGAATTGGAAACGACACCACACGATCAGGTTCTGGCGGTGGCGCAGCGCTTTGTTACCTCAATTAGGACGGCACTCGATACGCCCGCATGAAGCAGCGTGGTGATAGAAATCTCGCGTCACAGCGACAAGTCGCAGCGGTACAATTCGGGCAACCTAGGGTAAGTAACTCAAGGCAAACAACGCAGTCCAAGCAACGCAGTCCAAGCAAGTGACCAATACGCAGCACGCACCCCACAGAGGACACCATGAGCTGGCTTGAAAAACTCCTCCCGCCGCGCATCCAGCGCTCGGATTCTCCGCGCAAAACCGTACCCGAAGGACTCTGGGTCAAATGTCCATCGTGCGAGGCGGTACTGTATCGCACTGACCTGGAATCGAATATTCACGTTTGCCCAAAGTGCGATCACCACATGCGCATTCGCGCGCGGGAACGGCTTGATAATTTACTCGATCCCGGGGGGCGCTACGAGATCGGACAAGAGACATTGCCGGTCGATACGCTCAAATTCAAAGACAGTAAGAAATATCCAGATCGGCTGAAGGCCGCGATGGAAGCCACTGGCGAGACCGACGCGTTGATCGTAATGGGCGGCGCGATCATGTCGCTACCGGTGGTGGTGGCCTGTTTTGAATTCGAATTCATGGGTGGCTCGATGGGCTCGGTGGTCGGTGAGCGATTCGTGCGCGGAGCGCAGATCGCCCTTGAGCAAAAAGTGCCTTTCATCTGTATTACCGCAACCGGTGGCGCGCGGATGCAAGAAGGTTTGTTGTCGCTGATGCAGATGGCCAAGACTACCGCGATGCTGACCAAGCTATCGGAAAAAAAGCTGCCGTTCATTTCGGTACTGACCGACCCGACCATGGGCGGTGTGTCAGCGTCGTTCGCATTTATGGGCGATGTGGTTATCGCTGAACCAAAGGCGCTGATCGGTTTTGCCGGCCCGCGCGTGATCGAGAACACCGTGCGCGAAAAACTACCGGAAGGATTTCAGCGCAGCGAATTTTTGGTACAGAAAGGCGCGGTAGATATGATTGTTGATCGGCGCAAAATGCGCGAAGAAATCGCGCGCTTGCTGGCGCTATTGCAGAATCAATCCGCGGACGTACTGGCCTGATTCGATTGATGGTTCGACAGCCCGGACCGAATTGGTTCGGGCTTTTTATTTTTAGAAATGTCTCCATATCATGATTCAGATGCAATCCAATCCCGACACCTTGCCTGACTGGTTGCACCAGTTGGAGCTACGCCATCCAAAAATCATCGACATGGGCCTTGAGCGCGTCGCAGCAGTGGCCACGCGCATGCACATCACATTTGATTGCCCGGTTATTCTGGTTGGTGGTACCAACGGCAAAGGATCGACCTGCGCAATGCTGGAATCGATATTGCTGCAGGCCGGTTACCGCGTTGGCCAGTCCACCTCTCCGCATCTGATCGCTTTCAATGAGCGAGCACGCATTGATGGTCAGTCAGCCAGTGATGAAGCGCTGGTTGCCATGTTTGCGCAAGTTGAAGCCGCGCGTGGAGACATATCACTCAGCTATTTCGAATTCACCACGCTGGCAATCCTGCAGTTATTTGCGCGTGAAAAATTGGATGTGGTGATTCTGGAAGTGGGTCTGGGTGGTCGCCTTGATGCGATGAACATTATTGATGCAGATGTCGCCATCGTGACCAGCATTGACATTGATCATGCTGAATATCTCGGCGCGACGCGCGAAGCAATCGGCTTCGAAAAAGCTGGTATTTTTCGCGCCGGTCGCGCCGCAATTTGCAGCGATCCGGTGCCACCGCAGTCCTTGATCGATCATGCAGAAGAGATCGGTGCCGATTTATGGCTGCTCGGCCGCGATTTTAATTACATGGGCGACAAGCTGCAATGGAATTACGGTGGGCGCGAGCAGCGCCGCAATGCGCTCGGCTATCCGAGCCTGCGCGGTGCAAATCAATTGCTCAATGCGTCGGCAGCTTTGGCTGCGCTTGAAGTATTGCGGTTGCGCTTGCCAGTTGGCGCGCAGGAAGTGCGTACCGGTCTGGTGCTGGTCGATTTGCCCGGACGTTTTCAGGTGTTGCCGGGTCGGCCATCGGTGATTCTGGACGTCGCACATAATCCGCACGCCGCTGCCACGCTGTCGCAAAATTTGGGCAACATGGGATTTCATCCTTACACCTACGCCGTATTCGGTGCGATGCAGGACAAGGATATCGATGGCATCGTCGCGCAATTAAAAGGCCAGATCGATCACTGGTGCCTGACCGATTTACCGTTGCCGCGAGCTGCATCGGCGCATCATATCCGGGAAAAATTAAATGCGGCCGGCGTAGTCGCCAACGACAAAGCGGATGCCGAATGCACCATTCAATGTTTCGAAAGCCCCGCAAATGCTTTCGCAAATGCAATGGAACGTGCAGGGGAGAATGATAGAATCGTGGTTTTCGGATCCTTCCTCACCGTCGCTGGTGTGATGGCGTTTCGCGCTGC
>JAYTZV010000175.1:0-4577 GCA_043741695.1 Burkholderiales bacterium | reverse complement strand
GCGCAACTCGTCGCTTCGATTCGCTCATTGGATTCATTCCTTATTGCAGCGAACATCTTAAACTGCTGTCCAGAAACTGGGGTCCACTTTAGCGTAAGCACCAAAGAACAGTCCGCCGACAATCAGCGGCTGGAAATCGAGAGCGCGGGCCATGCCATTGATTACTGGTTCGCCGATACCATCAGCGGCAAAACAAGCGCCAGCCAACGCCCACAGTTCGCCGCACTGCTCGCACAAATTCGTAACGGCGAAACCCTGCTGGTTTCCAAACTCGACCGCCTTGGCCGCGACGCTCAAGACGTGGGTGCGACCGTCAAGCTACTGGCTGCCCGCAAAATATCTGTAATCGTTCTTCAACTTGGAAAGCTGGACCTAGCATCGGCTGCTGGAAAAATGATGCTGACCATGCTTGCCGCCGTTGCGGAAATGGAGCGCGACCTGCTGGTAGAGCGCACACAGTCGGGACTAGCTCGCGCCAAGAGTGAAGGCAAGACGCTGGGCCGTCCGTCAAAGACAACACCGGAGCAACGAACAGAGATCGTCAGCAAGTACGCGCAGGGGGAAAGCGTCAGCGCACTGGCAAGGGCATACAACGTATCGAGGGCCAATATCCTCGGCATCGTCAACGTGTTGCAGTGATCCGCGTTGATTTAGCCGGGGTACAGGAGGGGTACAGCGAAGAGAAAAACGCTGGCCCAACAAAAAAGGGTTACCAGCCGAAGCGGATAACCCTCTGATTTCCCTACACATTCTTGGTGCTGATGAGGCGAATCGAACACCCGACCTACTGATTACGAATCAGTTGCTCTACCAACTGAGCTACATCAGCGAAGCCTCGCATTTTAGCAAAGTTTCATACGCTAGCGCCAGTGGATCGGCGCATTATCGTCAAATGCGGTGTATCGGTTACTTCGCGTGCATCGCGGTAACTCGCGCGACTTCATTTTTCGAGCCCAAAAATACCGGTACGCGCTGATGCAATTTCTCTGGCTGAATATCCAGAATACGCATCACGCCATTGGTGGCCGCACCACCCGCCTGCTCGACAATGAACGCCATCGGGTTCGCTTCATACATCAGGCGCAGCTTGCCTGGCTTGTCCGGTTCGCGCGCATCAGCCGGATACATGAAAACGCCGCCACGCGTCAGCACACGATGCACATCGGCGACCATTGAGGCGATCCAGCGCATGTTGAAGTCGGTGCCGCGCGGACCGGTTTTTCCGGCGAGCAGTTCATTGATGTAGTTCGCAACCGGCGGAAACCAGTGACGCGCATTCGATGTATTGATCGAAAATTCTTTCGTATCGACCGGAATCTGCATATTGCGATGGGTCAAAACCCATGAACCCATTTCGCGATCGAGCGTAAAGCAATTCACACCATTGCCCGTGGTCAGTACTAACACGGTTTGCGGGCCGTAAACCGCATAGCCTGCAGCAACTTGTCTGCTACCCGCTTGCATGAAATCTTTTTCAGTCGGCTCGCCCATGCCGTCCGGCGCTTTCAGTACCGAAAAAATCGTACCGATCGACACATTGACATCGATGTTGCTGGAGCCGTCGAGCGGATCAAACAGCAGCATATATTCGCCTTTTGGGTAGCGATTCGGAATCGGGTGAATGGTTTCCATTTCTTCGGACGCCATCGCTGCCAAATGGCCGCCCCACTCGTTGGCTTCGAGCAGAATTTCATTGCTGATGATGTCGAGCTTTTTTTGTACTTCGCCTTGCACGTTTTCGCTGCCCGCGCTGCCGAGCACTTCGCCGAGCGCGCCCTTGCCAACCGCGTGGCTGATGGTTTTGCAGGCGCGTGCGACGACTTCGATCAACAGGCGCAACTCTGCAGGAATACTGTTGTTATGACGTTGTTCTTCGACCAGATGCTGGGTCAAGCTAATGCGTTTCATGTTGGATACATTCTTTCGATTCAGTGGTTCAATGCTTTGGTAATGACTTCAAGTACATCGTTGGACAGCGCCGGTGTATCGGCCACCTGCTGCAATGCGGCGTGCATATGCGCTTGCGGCACCGGTGCAAATTTACGCCAGCGATCGAGCGTGCGAGCAAGACGCGCCGCGACTTGCGCATTGATGCTGTTGAGGGCAATGACTTGTTCGGCCCAAAATGCATAACCGCTGCCATCGGCCGCGTGAAATTGCGCAGGGTTGCTGTTGCAAAAACTGAAGATCAAACTGCGCGCGCGATTTGGGTTGGTCAGCGTGAAAGCGGGATGCTGCATCAGCTGGCGCACCGTTGCTACGTCAGTACTTCGCGCTGTGGCCTGCAACATAAACCATTTATCGATCACCAGCGGCTCGGCTTCAAATTCCTTGTAAAACGACGCCAGCGCTTTCGCTCTACCGGGTGCGGTGGTGTTGATCAGCACGGTAAGTGCAGCGAGCCGATCGGTCATGTTGTTGGCTTGCTCAAACTGTTTTTGTGCGAGTGCATGCACGGCTGCATCATCACGTTCAGCCAGATACGTCAGCGCGCAATTTGCCAGCGCGCGCTTGCCTGCCGATCGTGCATCGGTAAGATACGCGCCTTTCATCTGATTGGCTTTGAAGCTGGCTTCCAGATCGCTGCGCAATGCAGTGGCCAAGGCAAGGCGCAGCGCGCGGCGCGCGTTGTAAATCGCCTGCGGTTCGATGATGGCCAACTGCTCGGCAATCATGGTGTCCGATGGTAGCGTCAACACCACTTCACGGTAGGCAGCGCCGAGTTTTTTGTCGGTCAGCGTGGCACCCAATGCGGCAATCAAGAGCGTCGCATCGGCCGCTAGTTCGGCAGTTTTACCATTCAGATTTTCTGGTCTCGACGATTCGACCATCGACAGCAAACGCCGCATCGCGAGGCGCTGTCCGGCTTCCCAGCGATTGAATGCATCGCTGTCGTGCGCCATCAAAAAACCGAGTTCGTCGTCGGTGTAATCGTAATTCAACAGCACTGGTGCAGAAAAATTGCGCAAGATCGATGGCACCGGCTTTTCAGGCACGCCGGTGAAAATAAAAGTCTGACGCTCTTCAGTAAGCTCAAGAACAAGCGTATGCTCCGCTTGATTTTTTGCGCTTCCAGATAGCGCAGTCGTCGGGTGATCTTCAAGGGCAAGCGCCATGTCACGACCATCGTGGCCTAATAGCCCAATCGCTACCGGAATATGAAACGGCAACTTGCGCTCTTGATCGGGCGTGGGCGAACAAGTTTGCGTCAGCGTCATTGAAAAAGTTTTTGCGCTTGCGTCGTAGTCGGTCTCGACGTCGATACGAGGTGTGCCCGCCTGACTGTACCAGCGCTCGAACTGCGACAGATCGCGCTCGTTGGCATCGGCCATCGCCGCACGAAAATCGTCGCACGTGACTGCCTGGCCATCGTGTCGCGCAAAGTACAAATCCATCCCTTTGCGAAAGCCATCGCGGCCGCAAAGGGTCTGCATCATGCGCACGACTTCCGATCCTTTTTCGTAGATCGTCACGGTATAAAAATTGTTGATTTCGAGGTACGAGTCGGGCCGCACCGGATGTGCCATCGGACCAGCATCTTCCGGAAACTGCGACTGTCGTAATACGCGTACATCGTCGATACGCTTGACCGCACGGCCGCTGTCAGTACCGACAAGATCAGCGGAAAATTCCTGATCACGAAATACAGTCAAGCCTTCTTTCAACGACAACTGAAACCAGTCGCGGCAGGTGACACGGTTACCGGTCCAGTTGTGAAAATATTCGTGACCGACGACTGATTCGATGTTGGCGTAATCGGTATCGGTGGCAATGCGCGAATTAGCCAGCACAAACTTGGTGTTGAAAATATTCAGGCCCTTGTTTTCCATCGCGCCCATGTTGAAGTCGCTCACCGCAACGATCATAAAACGGTCGAGATCGAGTTCCAGGCCGAAGCGTTCTTCATCCCAGCGAATGCTGTTTTTCAGCGAGACCATTGCATGATCGGTCTTGTCGCGATTGCCGGGTTCAACCCAGACTTGCAACAGCACCTTGCGACCGGAGTGCAGCCGAATTTTTTCTTCCTGACAGACCAGTTTTCCGGCTACTAATGCGAATAAATACGAGGGCTTTTTAAATGGGTCTTCCCACAAGGCGTAATGCCGGCCATCGCCGAGATCGCCCTTTTCAATCAGATTACCGTTCGATAGCAGCACCGGATACCGCGCCTTGTCGGCACGAAGCATCACGGTGTATTTCGCCATCACATCAGGCCGATCCGGGAAATAGGTAATTTTGCGAAAACCTTCGGCTTCGCACTGGGTAAAAAAATTGCCACCGGAGACGTATAACCCCATTAACGAGGTATTGCGAATCGGTGCAATCGTCGTTTCAATATCAAGCACTACCTGCTCAGGCGCATCGGGAATATGCAGATTACCGTTGACTAGCCTGTATTCTTTTTTATCAAGCGGTTTGCCATTCAAGCTAATCTTCACCAGGCAGATTTCTTCACCGAGCAACAAAATCGTTCGATCTGACACCGCTTCGTTGTGCCGCAATGTGATGCGAGCGGCGACGCGGGTCTCAATGGGATCGAGGTCGAAACCCATCTCGACGGTGTCAACCCAGTAGGT
>JAYTZV010000174.1:0-4589 GCA_043741695.1 Burkholderiales bacterium | reverse complement strand
ATTATCCATCTGGTGCAGGCGCGTTACAGCGCGGCAAGGACTGATTGCCACGCATTGCACGGTATTACCGACGAATTGATCGCAGTAGGATGCGATGCGATGACAGACGGATTAACCGGCAAGGCAGAATCGGCGCTACAAACCCTGACTGCCGAATTTGCCCGGCATCCGCAAGCCACACCAGATGAAAAATTATGGGTATTGGTGCGCATGGCCGAACTCGCTCAACGGCTCGGAAAAATCGAGCTGGCGGAAAGTTATTTCAAACAAGCAGTCGCGTTGAACATTCCGGATACGTTTTTGCTGGCCGCGTACGCTGATTTACTGCTGGATCAACATCACCCGGAGGCAGTGGTGGCTATGCTGAAAGACCGTACGCGCTCTGACGTATTGCTGCTGCGATTGGTATTTGCGGAAGAGACGCTGAAGCTACCAGGTGCTGAACAACTGTCACGGACGCTAGCGGCGCGATACGCAGCCGCCCAATTACGCGGCGATACGGTGCATCAGCAGGAAGAAGCGCGTTTCGCGCTGGCGGTCGAACACGACGCACCCAAGGCGCTCGACCTTGCACTAAAAAACTGGGTAGTGCAGCGTGAGCCGCGTGACGCTCGTATCGTGCTTGAAGCCGCACTGGCGGCCAAGCAACCTGCGGCGGCAAAACCGGTTCTGGAATGGTTGCAATCCAGCGGCATAGAAGACGGCACGCTCTTGCAGTTGGCACAAAAAATCAAGGGAAGTGCATGATGAAGCGTTTTTTTCTGCTGCTCCTCCTATGCAGCCAGTCATGGCTTGCCCATGCACATAAGCCCAGCGACAGTTATCTTAATTTTTCGATAGAGGGTAGCGCAGTCTCAGGTCAGTGGGACATCGCCCTGCGTGATCTGGATTTCGCAATCGGGCTGGATGCCAACGGTGATGCCGCGATTACCTGGGGCGAAGTACGCGCAAAAATAAGCGAAATAGATGCCTATGCGACGGCGCGGCTGGCATTGATGTCAGCGGGCAAAAGCTGCCCAATCACGATGACCGATCACTTGATTGACGACCATACAGATGGTGCGTATGTGGTGTTGCGATTCAAGGCCCTATGTGCCGAGCCGATCAAGACGTTGCAGGCACGTTATGGCTTGTTTTTTGATGTCGATCCCTTGCACAAAGGTTTGCTGCAATTGCAGTACCAAGGAATATCACGCACAGCGATTTTCAGTCCCGAGCGGGCGCTGCAGGAATTTTCATTAGCAACGCCAAGTCGTTTCGGGCAGTTCGTCGATTATGCGCGCGAGGGCGTATGGCATATCTGGATCGGTTTCGACCACATTCTTTTTTTGCTTGCCTTGTTGCTGCCGGCCGTGCTGCTGCGCCAGCGCAAGCGATGGGAAGGCGTACCAGCATTCAAACCCGCATTCTTTTCGGTGCTAAAAGTTGTAACGGCTTTCACGCTTGCGCATTCGATTACGCTGACGCTGGCAGCCTTGGGTGTCATCAGTTTGCCATCGCGCTGGGTTGAATCGACAATTGCGGCCTCGGTGGTGATTGCTGCGCTAAATAACATCTATCCGTTATTCAGAGAGCGTCGCTGGATGATGGCGTTTTTATTCGGACTGATCCACGGCTTCGGCTTTGCCAGTGTACTGACCGACCTCGGCTTGCCGAAAAGTGCGCTAGTAGTTGCGTTGGTGGGATTTAATTTCGGCGTCGAACTTGGGCAGATGGCGATTGTTGCGGTATTTCTTCCTGTAGCGTTTTATCTACGACGTTCTGTGCTGTACCGACGCATAATTTTCTTCGGCGGATCAATTGCGATTGCAATATTGGCGACCGGGTGGCTCGTTGAGCGGGTTTTCGATATGAAATTTTTGCCGTTCTGATGCGTCGACACGTGACGGCGCCGACTCAATCCAATCGCGCCGGATCGACACTCTGCCATTCACCCGGCAGCAACGGATGGCTAGCCAGTGAAAATGGCCCGATTGCGGTGCGAATAAGGCGCAGCGTTGGCAGGCCGACTGCGGCGGTCATGCGTCTAACCTGCCTGTTTTTCCCCTCAGTGATGGTCAGCGCCAGCCAACTGGTTGGCACGGCGGCGCGCTCTCTTATTGGCGGGTCGCGCGGCCATAACCAGTCTGGCGACATTACTTGCACGGCTTTGCAAGGCAATGTGGTGAAATCGTTCAAGGCGATGCCCGCTTCAAGCTGCTTCAGCGCGTTGCGATCGGGTACACCTTCAACCTGAACCAAATAAGTTTTGGGTTGCTTGCGAGTAGGGTGGCTAATCGCGTGCTGCAATTTGCCGTCGTTAGTCAACAGCATCAAGCCCTCGCTATCGGTATCTAGCCGACCGGCCGGATAAATAGCCGGTTGATCGAGATAGTCAGCCAAGGTCTTGCGTTGCACATCGGACGAAAACTGACACAGCACCAAATACGGTTTGTTGAAAAGAATCAGCGACATGGTGGCGATGTGTGCAAAAAATACGGTGAGTGTAAAGGCAGCAGGTGTGCCTGTACTAGACCTCGCAACGCCGCTACCGATCCAAATGGATGGCATCCTGTAAAAGATTGGTGCATAATGTGAAACGTCCTCTTATGTCTTATATAAGACCCGTGCGTGTAGTGTTAACTAGATCACGTGCGGCCAGTTTTCATTCGTCCTGTCCCGGAGACATCGATGTATCAACATATCAACGTGCCTGCAGAAGGTAAAAAAATCACCGTCAATGCCGATTTCTCATTGAATGTGCCCGATAACCCAATCGTGCCTTATATCGAAGGTGATGGCACGGGCATCGATATCAGCCCGGTCATGATTAAGGTTGTCGACGCTGCCGTGGCGAAAGCCTACGCAGGCAAGCGCAAGATCAGCTGGATGGAAATCTACGCCGGCGAAAAATCAACCAATGTGTATGGCCCGGACGTATGGTTACCGGAAGAAACGCTTCACGCATTAAAAGAATATGTGGTGTCAATCAAAGGTCCGTTGACGACACCAGTCGGCGGCGGCATTCGTTCGCTGAACGTGGCGTTGCGTCAGCAACTTGATTTATACGTCTGCCTGCGTCCCGTGCGCTACTTCAAAGGCGTCCCATCGCCGGTGCGTGAGCCGGAAAAAACCGACATGGTGATCTTCCGTGAAAATTCTGAAGATATTTACGCTGGCATCGAGTGGGAAGAAGGTTCGGAAGGCGCGAAAAAATTGATCGCTTTCCTGATCAAGGAAATGGGCGTCAAGAAAATTCGCTTTCCAGACACTTCAGGCATCGGTATCAAGCCAGTCTCGATTGAAGGTACCGAGCGTCTGGTGCGTAAAGCGATTCAGTATGCGATCGATAACGACAAGCCATCAGTGACGATTGTCCACAAGGGCAACATCATGAAGTTCACCGAAGGTGGCTTCCGCGACTGGGCCTATGCGCTTGCGCAAAAAGAGTTTGGTGCCGAGCTCATTGATGGCGGTCCATGGTGTAAATTCAAAAATCCGAAAACCGGTCGCGATATAACGGTCAAAGATTCGATCGCTGATGCTTTCCTGCAGCAGATTTTGTTGCGCCCGAATGAATACAGCGTGATCGCAACGTTGAATTTAAATGGTGACTACATCTCCGACGCCTTGGCGGCGCAGGTCGGCGGTATCGGCATTGCGCCAGGCGCGAATCTGTCGGATTCGATTGCGATGTTTGAAGCCACCCATGGCACCGCGCCAAAATACGCTGGCAAGGATTACGTCAATCCGGGCTCGCTGATTTTATCGGCCGAGATGATGCTGCGTCACATGGGTTGGCTGGAAGCTGCTGACCTGATTATTGCGTCGATGCAAAACTCGATTGCCTCGAAAAAAGTCACCTACGATTTCGCCCGCTTGATGGAAGGCGCAACGCAAGTGTCGTGTTCTGGCTTTGGTGATGTGATGATCGAAAATATGTAACTGCGTGATTGATTTGACCTCGCGAGGGTCACTGAAAAAACCACCGCGTGATTGTTGCGGTGGTTTTTTTATGCCATTGCGTGTCAATAACGCTTCTGAGCAGATGTTGATTTTGATGGGAACGAAATTGCGATGCCGGCAACTCAATAGGTGGTAACGACGACTTTGCTTGCAGGCATAAAAAAACCCCGCATCGCGAGGTTTTCATCAGCTGCCTGATTAAAAATCAGGGAGCCTGAATGTTGGAAGCTTGCTTGCCTTTGGGGCCCTGCGTGACTTCAAACTGAACTTTCTGACCTTCTTTGAGGGTCTTGAAACCATTCATCTGGATTGCCGAGAAGTGAGCGAAAAGATCTTCGCCACCATCGTCCGGAGTAATGAATCCAAAACCTTTCGAATCATTGAACCACTTGACTGTACCTGTTGCCATAAAAGCGTCTTTCCAATTTACTTGATCACACGAGCCGTAAAAGCAGGAAGCCTGAGTTGACGTTGCCCCTTCTTAAAACTTGCCCCCTTCGTATTGACAGTTCCTATTGCTGTCACTGTCAAGACAATTCATTGTTGGCGAAAAAAATATTGAAGTCAAGATTTTCTGCGGACGGACATGGGCATTATCGAATACGTGTTTAGTTGCAACAAAAAAACACTCTTGAATTCTTCGG
>JAYTZV010000173.1:0-1497 GCA_043741695.1 Burkholderiales bacterium | reverse complement strand
TTCACGCCAAGCGATGCTGATCCGATTGCCACTCCCGAATTTTATGCAGGCACGACATGTCAGGTCTTTCCGCAAGCGTTCGGCTTGAAAGAGCTCGCACCGTATTTTGATCGTGGCTGGGCGTATTTGAATCGCGTCACGCCCAATTGGCAGGACGGTCGCTACGATGCGTATCCGTGGGCGGTGCTCGGTTTCGTCGCAGCCAAGCGCGGTGCGACTGCGCAGGCACAGGCACAGCTGCAAATGATTAACGGTAAATTCCAGACCGATCGCGGCGTCGTGACAATCAACGAGTTGGGGTTTTATCAGCGTGCTGCGAGTCTGTTGGCAGGTCGGGCAGAAATTTAAACGCGGTCGACGATGCGTAATCTGACAGATTGCGCCGTGGGTAATCCAACGCAAAACACAACGCAAAACACAACGCAAAACCTGCTGGAGATATAAGGAATTGCTTAAGGAAGTGCTGATCGATTGATGGCGGTGGTCCTGGTCTCCAAATGTACGCGCTACCGCGTTGCAAATCCTCGCAATATCACCGATGTTGCTGCGGTTTGCGCCTTGTGGCGCACCCATTTGAAAACCAGTTTCATCCACCAGAATTGATCAGCGCTTCCTAAGGTAAAATCGGGCTCTCTGCCAAGGCGCAACAGGTTGAATCGTCCCGATGTCTTATCAAGTACTTGCCCGAAAATACCGCCCCCGCAGTTTCGATACGCTGGTCGGGCAAGAGCATGTGGTGCGGGCGCTGACGCATGCGTTGGACAGCAAGCGTTTGCATCATGCGTATTTATTTACCGGGACGCGCGGCGTGGGCAAAACCACGCTGTCGCGCATTCTGGCGAAAGCATTGAATTGTCAGGGTCCTGATGGCAGCGGCGATATCACTTCGCAGCCCTGCGGTGTCTGTGACGCCTGCACGGCAATCGATGCCGGCCGGTTTGTCGATTACATCGAACTCGATGCAGCGTCTAATCGTGGCGTCGACGAGATGGCGCAGTTGCTTGAACAGGCGGTCTATGCACCGTCGAATGCGCGCTTCAAGGTCTACATGATCGACGAGGTGCACATGCTCACCAACCACGCCTTCAACGCGATGTTGAAGACGCTGGAAGAACCACCCGAACACGTCAAATTTATACTCGCCACCACCGATCCCCAAAAGATTCCAGTGACGGTACTGTCGCGCTGTCTGCAATTTAATCTCAAGCAAATGCCGCCGGGTCATATCGTCGGCCATCTCGACAATATCCTCGGGCAGGAAGGCATCGCTTTCGAGACACCTGCACTGCGTTTGCTGGCGCAAGGTGCACACGGTTCGATGCGCGATGCGCTGTCGCTGACCGATCAGGCAATTGCGTATGCGGCCGGCGCAGTCACACTCGATGCAGTGCAGGGCATGCTGGGTGCGCTCGATCAATCGTATCTGCTGCGTTTGCTCGATGCGTTGGCAGCGCGCGATGGCGCGGCTCTGCTGGCAGTGGCAGACGAGATGGCCGC